>JAWLGW010000342.1:0-6708 GCA_041690735.1 Planctomycetota bacterium | reverse complement strand
CGGGCACGGGCACACGAGAGAGGTGAGCTCCTCTCTCTTGCGACAGCCTCGGGGGCGAAGCCCCCCCGCGGACCCCACAGCCCCAGCTAATCCCCCTCTTGCTCCGGTCCCCGCACCGCCAGCCGGACCGTGACGGCGCGCTCTCGCCCGGGCTGGCGGTCGCGGACCCGCAGCGACACCCGCTCGCCCGGGACGCGCTTCGCCAGGAGCTCGCGCATGTGACGGGGGGACATGGGGGGGACCCCGTCGACGCTCGTGACGAGCAGGCCGGCTTCGAGGCCAGCTTGAGCCGCGGGGCTGTCGGGGACGACCCGTCCGAGCACCGTCTCCACCGCGGCCGGCTCCCGCCCGCCCCAGCGCCTGCCCTCCTCCAGCACGACCCCCAGGTAGCCGCGGATCACCGCAGCGGGCGTCGCCACCGGGTCGATCCGCAGGGCGTGGTGGACCACGTCCACCTCGTCGCCGCTGAGGGAGAGGAGGCCCGGCGCCCGCGACACGATCACGTACCGCAGGGGACCCTCCGGCTCACTGCCTCGCCAGGCGTGCTGCCAGGCGGTCCAGCGGGCCGGCACGTCGAGGGTGCTGGCCCACGTGGGGCGCTTGGCGCCGGTCGGCGGGGGCAGGGGCGCGGCCTGCGCGGCCTCCGCCGACGGCGGCGGCGACACCACCGTGGAGGCGCCCGGGGGGAGCGGGCCCAGGGACACGAAGGGGGTGCGGTCGTGGAGCTCCGCGCCGGCCTCGAGCAGGATCGCGCGCTCGAGGGGGACGCCGGTGGTGTTGACCACCCGCACCTCGTAGTCGCGGCCGCGAGGCAAGAGCTCGGCCTGAAGCGGCGCGAGCCCCTGGAGCGAGGCCAGCGTGGCGGCGCCCTGCTGCCCCCAGGGCGACATGGCCAGCTCCAGCTCGACGGTCGCGCCCCGCGAGGTGCGCAGGGTGGGCGGCTGCGGGGGCAGCCGGCGCCAAGCCCGCCCCCCCCACTCCTGGCGCGTCGGGGTGCCCGGGGGGAGGACCGTGGCCGCGGGCTCCAGCAGCGCGCGCACGCCCGCGCCCAGCCGCTCGGGGTGAGCCGACAGGCGCAGGCGGTAGCTGGCGCCGCCGCCCGAGACGCAGGTCACCTGCCCCATGGCGAGGGCGTCGCCCTGCGGGAGCAGGCGGACCGCTTCGCGGACCACCACCTGCGCGTCCCCGCTCCGCACCGCCGCCGCCACCAAGGGGGCCAGCACGGTGAACAGGGCGATCGCTCCCCCCACGGCCGCGGCCAGCCGTCGCCGTGAGCTGCGGCGGAGGGCCAGGCCCAGGACCGGCCCGAGCACGATCAGGTAGGCGAGGGCGTACCCCGCGACCAGCAGCCGGGTGCGGGTGCCGGGGTGCTCCCCCGGGCTCCCCTCCCACCGCTCGTGCAGCCGCGCGATCGACGCCGCCGGCTCGGTGTTGGCGAGGTCGGCGAGGTCCTGGCGCGTCTGGGCCGCCTTGGCGTCGCTCCCCGCCGCGTGGAGGAGGGGGTCGTCGGCGAAGGCGAACACCTCGCCCAGGCCCAGCCGGTGCAGGCGCACCGGCCGGCCCAGCAGCTTGTCGTCCCTCGCCACCCCGGGGAGCCGCGTCAGCAGGGCCCGCGCCTCGGGGTGGCGCGGGGTCGCCGACGGGACCAGCACCTTGCCGCCTTGCGCCACGTACTCCAGGAGCGCCGCCAGGCGCAGGGCGCCCCACGCCCCGGGGTCGACGCCGCGGACCACCACGGCGCCGAAGGCGGCGTAGCAAGCGGCCTCGGTGGGAGCGTGCTCGGGCAGGATCGCGCTCACCCGCAGCGAGGGGTCGTCGCGGCGGGAGCCCTCCCCCCGGCGCTCGTCGGCCGGTCGGCCGTCGACGCTCAGCACGTGGCTCTCCAGGTCGAGCACGCCGCGCCCCGGCACGGTGCGCTGCGACAGCCGCTGCCCGGCGGCGCCGCGCACCTCCACCAGCAGGTCCCGCGCGGCCGCGACGGCCAAGCACACCTGCCGCCGCCCTCCGGGAGGGAGCTCCACCTGCACGGTAGCCGGCGTCGCCTCTTCGCCGAGGGCCACCACCTCCAGCGTCAGCGCGGGGCCCGGGCCCGGGTGGCGCAGGGTGACCCACACCGGCGAGACGTGGGGCGGCGGCGCGAAGGCGCCGTCGTAGCCGGCGGTCACGTCCTCGATCACGTCAGCCGTCGTCGCCTCGCCGCCCGCTGCGCCGTCGGCCCGGGCTGGCGGCGCGGCGGCCAGGAGGGCCAGGAGCAGCAGCGCGCCCGCCGCGGTCTTCACGCCAACCCTCCCGCCCGCAGCAGCGCCCAGGCGACCGCCAGCAGGGCGGCCGCGGCCAACAGCCGCAGGCACAGGACCCGCGCGATCAACAGCGGCGCCGGGCGCCCGGTGCGGGCGAGGTGCGTCTTGCGGCAGTCGAGGCAGCGGACGTAGCCGAGGGCCCGCGCCGCCAGGACCCCCCCCCACCACGACATGCCCAGCGGCACCGAGAGGATCCCCCCGCAGGCCGCGCACGGCGGTCCGCGCACGCCCGCCTCCCGCTCCCCTCGCACCTGCGCCTCGAGCACCTCGGCCTCCTCCCGGATCACCCGCTGCGTCGCCCAGGTCACCACCCCCAGATACAGGATCCACAGGGGGTGGAGCACCCAGAAGCCGTGGCGAGCGAGGAAGCCCAGGCGGGGGAGGGGCACCTGCACCGCGTCCTGCACGCCGAGGATGAGCGCCGTCATGGGCGAGGCCTGCGCGAGCACCAGCAACGGCTCGACCAGGTGCTCGAGGGTGTCGAGCCGGGACTCGAGGATGAGCATGGCGCCGCCGAAGGGGAACAGGGGGGCGACCACGAGGAGGGAGGTGACGGCGAGGCCCGGCAGGAACGCCGCCGCCTGCCCCACCTGCTCGGAGCCCGCGATCCGGATCACGAGGAAGGTGGAGACGCTCGTGGTGAGCAGCACCGCCAGGATCAGCGAGCTGGTGGCGAACAGCTCGTCCGCCGACAGGTAGTCCCACCTGGCGCTCGGGGCCTGAGTGATCGGCTCCCAGGCGACGGTGAAGGCCGTCGCGTGCAGCAGCACGAGCAGCCCCAGGAACAGCACGAACCCGGCGCCGTCGCAGGTGAGCTGCGGGAGCCGCCAGGGGCCCACCGGCAGCTGCTGCAGGGAGCGGAGCCGGTCGTTGCTGAAGGCGAACAGGGAGAGGACCAGCAGCCCCGCCGCCACGCCGCCGTGCACGACCCGCAGCTCGCCCAGGCGGAGCTCCTGGATCACCTGCTCGTCGAAGGCGACCGCGAAGGCGAGGGTGGCGAACAGCGACAGGAGCGCCAGCTGCTGCAGGGTGCGCAGGGGCAGGGTGGCGCGCACCAGGCGAGGGCCGCGGTTCTCGAACAGGAAGGCCAGCTCGATGCGGCGGGTCAGGAGGGGGCGGAACCGGGACAGGCGGGTCTTCTTCTGGTCCTGCGGGAGCACCACCAGGCCGAAGTTGTTGAGCCCCGGCACGAAGGCGTGCAGGGGACCCAGGAGGCAGTCGATCGCGGCGGCGCCCGCCAGGAGGGCCCACAGGCCCAGCGCCCACACGGGCCAGGGGACCTCCAGGCCGAAGGGGGTCGCGGGGCCGTACAGCCGCTCGAACAGGGCGGCCTCGGACCCGGCGAACAGGGGGGCGAAGGGCGCCACGATCCAACGAGACGGCGTCCAGGCGGCGACGGTGGAGGGGAGGGGCGCCAGCTGCAGCAGGCTGAGGGCGGTGAAGGTGACCTGCGTGAGGAGCATGGCCGCCACCTCGTGCATGACCACCCCCAGGCCGAAGGTGACGACCACCAGCAGGTTGCCGTACGCGTACAGCAGCCCGTAGGTCGCGGCGGTCCGGGCCCAGTCGGCGCCGCCCAGGAGCCCCAGCAGCAGCACGAACGGCAGCGAGGTCCCCAGCACCATGAGCAGGAGCGGCTGGGTCGCCCACCAGCGGCCGGCGTAGTAGCGCAGGGGCGAGACGCCCGTCGTCACGATCTGGTCCATGTAGCCGCGCCGCCGCGGCCCCTCGAGCAGCCCCTGCGTCCGGGCCGGGACGACCCAGGTGAGCAGGAGGGTCACGATCAGGAGCACCACGGCGATCGGCAGGTCGCCCCGGTCCCGCCGCGTCAGCACCTCCTGCAGGTCCCCCTGCAGGAACCCGACCAGCAGCGCCCCCAGCAGCAGCACCTCGGCGCCGAGCAGCGCGCCCAGCTTGGGCGCCACCAGCAGGGAGCGCAGGTCGAGCTCGGCGCTGGGGTTGTCCGCCACCGCCGCCGCCAGCGCGCGGGCGCGCGCCGCGACCGCCTGGGCGGCCGATCGCCCGGCGAGCTTCACTGGATCAGCCCCCGGGTGCGGTCCATGAACACGTCCTCCAGTCGGGGGCCCTCCTCACGCAGCGCCAGCACGGTCACCCCGCCCGCCACCAGCGCCGCCAGGGCGGCGTTGGGGTCGCGGCCCGCCGTGGTGAAGCGGAGGCCGTCGTCGTCGTGGCGGAGCCCTTCGAGGTCGGGCACCGCCGCCAGCAGGTCCCGGCCGCGCTCCAGGGCCTCGGTCGCCACCCGGACCAGCCACCCGTGGCGCGCGGCGCGCCCGCGCAGCTCGTCGGTCAGGGCCGCCACGCTGCCGTGGGCGATCAGCTGGCCCTGCTCCATGATCGCCACGTGGTCGCAGATCTCCTCCATGTCCGACAGGATGTGGCTGGAGACGACCACCGTCTTGCCCAGGCGGTTGAGCTCCTTGAGCACCTCGCGCACCTCGATCCGGGCGCGCGGGTCGAGCCCCGCCGCCGGCTCGTCGAGGATGAGCAGGTCGGGGTCGTGGACCAGGGTCTTGGCGATCAAGGTGCGCTGCTTGATCCCCGTCGACCCCGAGCCCACCAGCATGTCGCGCCGGTCCGCGAGGTCGACCAGCTCCAGCACGTCCTCGATCCGGCGGCGGCGCACGGCGCGCGGGACGCCGGCGGCGGCGCCGAAGTAGCTCAGGTACTCGTCCACGGTCATGTCGGGCATGCGCCCGAACTCGGCGGGCATGTAGCCCAGGCGCCGCCGGATCGGCCCCACCGCGACCCGCGCGTCCCGCCCCAGCAGGCGCACCGAGCCCCGGTCGGGCTTGGTGAGCGTCGCCATCATCTTCATGAGCGAGGTCTTGCCGGCGCCGTTGGGCCCGATCAGCCCGAGGAGCTCGCCTCGTTGCACCGTGAGCGTCACGTCCCGGACGGCCTGCACCCGGTCGTAGCGCTTCCACACCCCGCGCAGCTCGATCACGCGTGCGCCCGAGCTCCCCTCCCCCGGCGAGGCCCATGTTCGCATGGGGACCCACGGTCGCGGCCCCACCCTGGCGTGAGGGTCGTTACTCCATGGCTCGCGTGTCCTTAGGCCGGGCAGCCGGTGGAGTGGTTGCGTGGCGGTGGGCGCAGTTGGATGATCCCCCTGGGCTCGGGGGGCGGGTCGACGCACCCGCCAACAGGGAGGAAGCCATGCCGGATACCACGCCGGAGACCACCAACGACGACTCGTTCTCGCCGATCGTCGGCGCCGCCGGGCGCGGACGGTTCGACGACGACGCCGCCGACGAGGAGCCGGCGGCCGTCGCCACCCAGACGCGGGAGAAGAAGAGCAGCGAGGAGAAGCTGGGCGCCCTGCGCGCCTCGGCCCCCAAGATCCCGCCGCGGCCGGCCGACGTCGATGCCGGCGGCCTGACCGAGTCGTTCCAGATGGCGCGGCAGCAGCTCGACGACGTGCTGGGGCAGCAGAACCAGAACCTGATGGAGCTCAAGGTCACCGCGCTGCAGGGCCTCGAGGAGGCCATGGCGCGGCTCGAGACCGAGGGCAAGCGCACCCGGGCGCTGCTCGACCGCAACGAGACCCTGGCGCGGGAGGCCGACCGGCTGATGGCCCAGGGGCAGGTCCTCGAGGACCAGCAGGAGGAGCTGGAGGGCAAGGTCAACAAGGCCGCCGAGCGAAACCAGGCCCTGGCCGACCGGGCGACGGCGCTGCGCGAGGAGCGCCAGCGGCTCCAGGAGGAGCGCGACGAGCTGGAGGCGGCGGTCCAGAAGGAGACCGACGAGCTGGCCATGGCCCGCGGCGACGTCGAGCGCCTGCAGCAGCGCAAGGAGCAGCTCGAGGGCGAGAACGCGGAGCTGGAGCGGATCCGCAACAAGCTCGAGGAGAACATCGCCCGCCTGGAGCGGCTGCGGGACGAGTTCATGGGGGCGGTGAACCGCCTCAAGAGCACCAAGGACGAGCTGATCGGCGTCGCGCAGCACGTCGACAAGGGCTCCTCCTCGAGCTCCTCCTAGCCCTTCGTGTCCGGGGACGTCGCCACGCCCGCCGCCGGGGCGGGCGAGCCGCCCGACCCCGGCCTCCCCGTCGAGCCGCCGGCGCACGACCTCCCCGAGGAGGCGCCGGCGACGGAGCTCCCCGACCTGGAGGCGGCGCTCGCAGAGGCGCCGCCTGAGGAGCTCCCCCTCGACGAGCCGCCGCCGGCGACGCTCGGCCCGCGCCGATCGCCGGCGGAGGCCGAGGACGCGCGGCCGACCCTCCGGCTGACGGATTCGGACTCGGATCCGGATCCGGATCCGGACTCGGAATCGGACTCGGAATCGGAATCGGATTCGGACTCGGATTCGGACTCGGATTCGGACTCGGATTCGGATTCGGACTCGGACACGGAATCGGATTCGGATTCGGATTCGGATTCGGACTCCG
>JAWLGW010000341.1:0-6717 GCA_041690735.1 Planctomycetota bacterium | reverse complement strand
GGCTCGGGTCATGAGGTCGTTGATCTTCCTGATCCGCAGTACGACCACTTCAAACTCCTTCGGGGTGCCTCCCCTACCTCGTTATCTAGGTTGAACCCCTGAACTCAGCGCATCTTTTGTAAGTCCTTTTCCCTAGGACCCGTCCGGACTCACTCAGACTCGGCTCGGCTCCGCCTTCCGACGACCGCATCGACAAGCGCGCGGATGTCCGGTGCGACCTCCATCGCCTCCTCCAGGTCCCGGGCTTCGCGAGGGACGCGCCAGCGGCCGGCGTAGCGCCGCTCCGCGATGGCGACGGAATGCCCGAGCCGCTTCGCGCTCGTGAAGTGGGCCGCATCGCCCCATACGGCGCCTGCGTTCACCGAATAGGTGGCGTTGCTGGCCCGGAGGGAGGGGGTTCGGCCGCTGCGCTGCGCGAATGTGAACTCGGGCGCGCCGTACAGCTTCACGAGACGGGCGCGGATCTTGTTCGCCACCGTCTGCGTCCAGGGGGCGTCCCCGCTGAGCACGTATGGCCCAGAGGAGCGCTTCTTCAGCGATTCGAGGAGGCGCTTCAGGCTGGGCGTCACGTCCAGCCAAAGCTCCCGGCCGGCGCCCGTCTTCACGTCCTCGGCCACGAACTCAATGCTCCCGTCTCGGTGCTTGAGGTCGACGTTCTCCCACTTGAGCGACAGTAGCTCCTCGAGCCGGGCGCCGGTGAGGAGCGCGAGAAGGATCAGCGGAGCTGCGGGCTCATGGCGCGCCGGTAGAGCCTGCAGGACGTCCTTCAGCCGCCAAGGAGGTCCCTTGGGCCAACCCGGCTCGCGGCGGAGCTGACTGATGCGGGATTCGTGGACCCCCAGAAGCGAAGCGAGCTCACGCGCGGTCCGCACCTTGGCGTCGGGATCCAGCGGCTTCTTCGTCTTCTGGGTCGCCCACCGCGCCTCATCGTGGCGCCTAACGGCCTCAAGCAGGTCCCGGAGCTGCTCGGGCTTGAGGAAGGCTGCCCGAGGCCTGGGCTCCTTGAACGAGCGAAGCTGGTCGCCAATGGAGTCACGATCGACGTGGGGGAGGAGCCCCCTGCGGCGGAGCTCATTCAGGACGACCTTCACTGCCCGGATCCGAGCGTTGGCCGTTCCGGCGGACGGGGGCGCGTCGGTCTTCACCTTCTTCCCCCGGCCCTTTCCCTTCGCCGAGCGGCGGCTCGGCTCAGACCGAAGCCAGGCCCGGAACGCCGCCAAGTGCGCAGGGCGCAGATCGTCCATCGACCGCAGGCTCCGAAGCGCGCACCACTCCTCGAAGAGCTTCGTCCCACCCCGGTAGTTGTCGCGGGTGGACTCGCTGATGTCGGCGTCCTTGAAGTAGAGAGCGATCGCGTCCTTGATCGTGGTCTCGCTGTGAGGGGTCGCGCCCTTGGCTAGCGCGCGCTTGCGCGCCTGGATCTCGTCGGACTTCTGCTTGGCCCAGCGCGTCCGCTTGGCCTCGCTCGTCTCCCCGATTCGCTCCAAGGCCTGGGATCTGTTCTTGCCGGTATCGGGGTCGATCCACCGCGCACGCCACGTCTCCCTCCCCGAGGGCAGAACGCGCCGAATGATCACCACCCCCGGGTGCCCCGAGCGGATCCTCGCCTTCTTCTTAGCCATCAGATCCGCTCCTTCGGCGTGGGCACATAATGGGCACCTCGCGAGGGCGGCGAACATAGCCCGAATGAAATGGGAAGGAAAGTGGGAACCCCGATCCGATCAGCTCGCCTCATCAGTGCTCTCCAGGGCTCAGTTGGCCGTTCCCTAAGTACGGCAGGGAAGAGCCTTAGTGAGTCCGAGTGATCATATCATGGCAGGCTTAAATGACTGAAAATCACGGAGTCGGCGGTTCAAGTCCGCCCCCGTCCACTCCGCTGAAGCCCGCCTAAATGGCGGGCTTCAGTCGTTTCTTGGGACCTTCGAGGTTCGGGATGGCGTTAGGCCTGGTCACCCATCGAGTTTTCCGACGCCGCCTAAGGAGGGCTCCGTTCCCCAAGGCTCTCTGGGCGCCAGGGTCGTGGAGGCGCTCCAGGAGTGTCGCAGGATCGGGTTATGTTCGCGTCATGCCGTCTGCGTCTCTGAGTCGCTGGGAGTCGAAGCGCGTCGCGGAGCTCGACGAGATCGAGGACGCCCACAAGGTCATCGGCGGCTCAGGTCGAGGGCGTCGCTACGCGACGCAGCAGATCAACCATGCGTATGCCGTGCTGCTCTCCTCGCAGTTCCAGGGCTTCTGCCGCGATCTCCACGACGAGGCCGTGGACTACCTCGTCGCCGCGCTTCAGCCGGTGGCGATGCGCACCGCCGTGCGTGAGCTGCTCACCGAGGGACGGAAGATCGATAGAGGGAACGCAAATGCCGGCAACCTCGGCGCCGACTACGGGCGGCTCGGCCTGAAGCTGTGGGAGCGTCCGTGGTAGGGTGAAACTATGCCCAAGAGCATGATCAAGAAGTGCGATCGCGTGCGCTTCCGGGTGGGCAGTCGTCCGGTCACCGCCTGGGTGGTCGAGGACCGTGGCGCCATTGGTGTTGGGGGGCGCCAGCTCGTCGTGGTGGAGACGGTGCCTTCGGGCGTCGAGGAGGAGGCGACGCGCTTCACCATGCCGGCGGAGGAGCTGACGCGGTTGCCGAAGAGCTCCCGCGGGCGGAACGGCGATCGGCGCCCTTCTGCGAGCCCACCCCGCTGATCTCCGCGGTCCTCGTCCTTCCGAAGAGGGCCGCTGCTGGGCGCCGATCTACCCCCGAATGATCCGGGCCATGCACTCCGCCAGGCGCTCGGGGGTGCACACCAGGACGTCCATGCCGACCTTGCGCAGGCGGCGGGCGGTGTGGCGGCAGTAGTCGGGGCGGGCGTCGTAGCCCAGCGCGCCGAGGCCGATCAGGCGGACGCCCGCGTCGTTCAGGCGGCGGGTGGTGGAGACGAGGTCCTCCACGGCGCGGCCTTCGTAGAAGTCGCTGATCAGGACCAGGATGGTGCGGGAGGGCTCGCGGACGAGCTGACCGCAGTACTGGAGGGCCTGGGTGATGTCGGTGCCGCCGCCGAGCTGGATCTGGAGGAGGACGTCGACGGGCTGGTTCACCTGGTCGGAGAGGTCGACCACCGAGGTGTCGAACAGGACGAGGGACGTGCGGACCGCGGGGAGGGCGTGGAAGATCGAGGCCATGACCGTGGAGAAGATCGCGGACTCGAGCATGGAGCCCGACTGGTCGACGCAGACGATCACGTGCCAGGGGCGCCGGTTGCGCTCGGCGGCGAAGTAGTAGACGCGCTCGACCAGGAGCTTCTCCAGGGACGCGTCGTAGTGGTGCAGGTTGCGCTGGATCGTGCGCTTGAGGTCGAGGTTGCGGTAGACCTTGCGCGGGCTGTGGCGGTCCTTGCGGATCGCCCCGGTGATCGCCTCCTCCACCTGGATCTGCATGAGCTCCTTGAGCTGCTCCACCACCTTCTCGACCACCTTGCGCACCAGGCCGCGGGTCTCGGGGCGGATCAGGTCCCGGTGGGACAGGAGGGTCTTGGCGAGCTCCACGCTGGGCTCGATCCGCTCCAGCAGCTCGGGCTGCTCGAGGAGCTGGGCGATCCCGCGGCGCTGGATGAGCTGACGCTCGAGCACCTCGCGGGCCGAGCGGGGGAACAGCTCGTGCACCCAGTCCACCCACCGGGGAACCGTGAGGGCCGAGCCGCCGCGGCCGCCGCGGCGGCCCTTGCCCGTGGTGCCGGGCTCGTCGGCATCTTCGGCGAGGAAGCCCACCACCCGCTCGATCCGGGCCAGGCGGTCGGCGTCGGGGCCGTCGCCGGGGAGGGAGATCCCGTGCTGCTCGGCCTCTTCGCCCAGCACCAGGCGCCAGCGGGCCAGGAGGTCGTTGTCCGGCAGGTTGGTCCGGTCGGGTCCGCTCATGCTCACAGCCCCCACCGGGCGAGGATCGCGCCCACCCGCGCGTCAGCCCGGGCGATCGCGGCCGCCGCCTGCACCGAGGTCTCCAGCGGCGCGCTCAGCGCGTCCCCGTCCTTCAGGCCGTGGCGGCGCGCCACGCTGTGGGCCAGGCCGTCCCGCTGCGAGGGGTGGAGCTGCTCGAAGGCCACCCGCAGGGAGGGCAGCATGGTGAGGAAGCTCTCCCACTCGGCGGCCGCCAGGAGCTGATCGACGGCGCCCACCAGGGCGTCGCCGCCCAGCAGGATCGAGGTGCGCGAGGCGGTGAGCATGCCCGCCAACAGGTCCCCCGCCGCGACCAGGCGGTCCTGGGGGAGCAGGGCGTAGCTCGCCACCTCGGCGGCCAGGGCCTCGGGGGCGATCGCCTTGATCTCCGCCAGGGTGCCCAGGAACAGCCCGCGCAGGCGGGGGACGCTCGACTCGTCGGCGGCGAGGTGCAGGTGCTCGACCAGCAGGTTGCGGTCGAACCGCCCCGCCCGGTCGCCCACCACCGCCTCGGCCAGGGCGCGCAGGGCCTCGGTGATCGCCGGGTGCTCGTCGTCGGGGGCGCTGGCGGCGTCGCGCACGCTGAAGCAGGCCCGGCCGAAGCAGCGCTCGAGGAGCTCGGGCAGGCGGGCCTGCAGCGCTCCGAGGCGGCGGTGCTCTGCCACCCGCGCCACCACCTGCAGGTGGACCAGCGCCGGGCCCAGGGAGGTCAGGCGGCCGTCCTGGTCGAGGGCCGCGCTGCACACCTGCTCCACCCGGGCGAGGAGGTGCGGCAGGTCGAGGTCGACCGCGTCGCGGAGGCGGGCGCAGGTGGCGCCCGCCTCATGACGCCCGCGGGCCAGCTCCTCCTCGAGCTTGGCCAGCGTGGCGGCCTCGACGGTGTCTCCGTACAGGTTGAGCTCGATCAGGCTCGGCTCCACCTTGGGGGTCCAGGCCAGGGCCCACCGCTCGCGGAACAGGGCCCCCTTGATCCCCAGCGTCTCCTCCCGCCGGGCCAGGCCCACCCCCAGCCACTCCAGGCGGCGCAGCAGGATCGAGCGGTCATGATCCGGCGCCTCCCGGGTGTCGAGGACCAGCTCCAGCCGCCCTTCGTCCTCGACGGCCTGGCTCAGCTCCAGCCGGTCGAGCTGGTGGTAGAAGTCGGCCACGATCGGCAGGCGGCCGATGGCGTCGGTGACGCGGCCCACGCGCGTGCCCACCGCGACCTTCTCCATGGCGGCCAGGACGTGGGCCCCCTCCTCCTCGGGCACCCCCTTGACGCAGCAGGTGACCAGCGCGTCGTGCAGGTCGTCGAGGACGGGCCCGCTGCGGGCCCGCAGGTTGGCCAGCAGGCGCATGTGCTGGGTGACCGCGATCGCGTCGGCGGCCGACAGGCTCTCGCCCTTGCGGCGGGCCTGCTTGAGGACGGCGACCGCGTGCTCGATCAGCGCCTCGTCGGGCGCGTCGCGCCGCTCCCAGCAGGTCTGGTAGAAGCGCGGCGCCCGGTTGCCGGCGGCGTAGCCCGACAGCTCCCACAGGCGGAAGTAGGAGTAGGGGGTGACGGTGCAGTGCACGGTCCCCGGCGGGATCGGCGGCGGCTCGAGCGGGTCGTCGGGGTCCAGGAACAGGTGGAACCCGCCGCACACCACCAGCGCGTCCTCGGCCGCCACACCGCGCTCGGCGAGCTCGGCCCGGATCCGGCGGATCATGAACCGCTCCCGCGGCAGGGTGCCGTCCGCCTCCAGGCGGTGGGGCGGGATCGTGGCCCGCGAGGCCGCGCAGAACAGGGCCAGCTTGCGGCGGAAGGTTTCCACGTCCTCGGCCGCCGCCCCCAGCTCGAACAGGCTGTCCCAGGTCTCGTCCCAGGAGCGGTAGCCGGCGAGGGCGGTGAGGCGCTGGTAGAGGTCGCTCTCCACCAGGGCCTTCTCCCAGTTCGGACGAAGGTCGCGCTCGCCCTCGCGCTCGTGGTCGTGGTCGTGGTCGTCTCCGTCCTCGCCCTCCTCCACCCGCGGCCGAATCCCGGCCTGAAAGGGCAGGTCGATGAACGCCACCTCCGCCCCCAGCTTGGCGGCGGCGCGGATCGCCACCAGCTCGGGGGAGTAGTCCAGCAGCGGATACCAGCAGGAGAAGCGGGCCGGCACGTCGGGGGCGGGGCTGGCGACGCCCGCCAGGCCCAGCACGTCGTCGTCGTCGCGGTAGCTGCAGTACACCGCCACCGGGGGGCGGGTGGCCCGGTCGACGAGGTGGGGGATCACGTGGTTCGCCTGCCAGGGGCCCTCGATCAGGACCAGCTTGGGCCGGCGCTGCTCGATCAGCGCCCGCACGTGGCGGGCCGCCGCCGGGGAGTGGTGGCGGACCGGGAACCAGGTGAGCGGACCCTGCAGCACCGCGTCCACCCGGGCCTCGAGGGCCTCCACGTCGAGCTCCAGGGTCCGCGCGGCCGCCTCCAGCGGAGGAACGCTCACCGCTTGCCGAGCTCGGTCTGGCTGGCGTCGTGGAACTCCCGCCACAGCGCGTCGTTCGCCGCCCGCCGCTTGGCGACCAGCGACACGTACTCCTTGAGGGCGGCCCGGTCCTCGTCGGAGGCCTTGATCACCGAGCCGATCATTTGCCGGGCGACCTGGGCCGGGACCACCTTCCCGTCGCCGAAGTAGCGGGCGTGCAGGGTGACGTCCACGGCCACCGCGATCGCCTCGGCGGTCGACAGGGTGGTGGAGGGCTTGTTGAGCTTGACCCCGTCCTTGCTCTCGCCCAGGCGGATCTCGCGGAAGGCGGTGGTCAGCAGCTCGAGGACCCCCTTGGGCATGCGGGTGGGGATCTGGTAC
>JAWLGW010000340.1:0-6735 GCA_041690735.1 Planctomycetota bacterium | reverse complement strand
GTCGGAGACTGCGGTCTCCTCTCCCAAGGAGGAGCAGCGCGCGCCGTCCCGGAGCCTCTTGGGGGGGAATGTGGGGGGGGGGGGAGCCCCCCCGCAAACCACACTGAGTTATGGTGCCCGGCTGCAGCAAGGAGCGCGGCGTGAGCTTCGAGGCCGAGTACCGCAAGCTGGAGGAGATCCTCGCCCGCCTCGAGGGGGGGGAGCTGTCCCTCGACGAGTCGCTGGCCGAGTACGAGCAGGGGGTCAAGGCGCTGCGCGGCTGCCGCGACCTGCTGGAGCGGGCCGAGCGGCGGATCGAGGAGCTGACCCCCGACGGCGCCCAGGGGCCGGGAGAGTCGGCGTGAGCGGCCCGCGACCCGCCCTGGCGAGCGTGCGCGAGCGGCTGGCGGAGCTTCAGCAGGCGGTCGAGGTGGAGCTGGAGTGCTGGCTGCCGCCGGCCGAGGAGGACGCCACCCGCCTGTTCGAGGCGGTGCGCTACAGCACCCTGGGCGGCGGCAAGCGGGTGCGGCCCGCCCTGGCCGCGCTGGCGGCCGAGGCCGCGGGGGGCGCGCGCGAGCGGGCGCTGCCCGCCGGGTGTGCGGTGGAGATGATCCACGTCTATTCGCTGGTCCACGACGACCTGCCCGCCATGGACGACGACGACCTGCGCCGGGGACGCCCCACCAGCCACAAGGTGTACGGCGAGGCGCTGGCGATCCTGGTGGGGGACGGCCTGCAGAGCCTGGCCTTCACCACCCTGGCCGAGGCGTACCGCGACGACCCGGCCCTGGCCCTCGACCTGGTGCGCCTGCTGGGCGACGCGGCGGGGGTGCGCGGCATGGTGGGCGGGCAGGCCATGGACATTACCGCCGGCGAGCGGCTGGAGCGGAGCGAGGCGGCGCTGGAGCGGCTGCACCGGCACAAGACCGGGGCCCTGCTGCGGGCGGCCGTCCTCATGGGCGCCCGCACCGCCGGGGTCACCGAGGCCGACCCGCGCTGGGTCGCCTTCGACGGCTACGCCCGCGCCCTGGGCCTGGCCTTCCAGGTGGCGGACGACATCCTCGACTGCACCGCCACCACCGAGACGCTGGGCAAGACCGCCGGCAAGGACGCCGACCAGGACAAGCTGACCTACGTGGCGCTGCTGGGCCTCGAGGGCGCCCGGGCCAAGGCCGAGGCCCTCGAGCGCGAAGCCCACCAGCACACGGCCACGCTGGGCCCGGCCGCCGAGCCCCTGCGCGACCTCGCCACCTACGTGGTCCGTCGCGAGACCTAGCGCGAGGGCTGCCGTGCTGGTCGAGTGCGTGCCCAACTTCTCGGAGGGGCGCGACCCCGCGGTGATCGGCCGGCTGGCCGATGCGGCGGCGTCCGTGCCCGGCGCGGTGCTCCTCGACCGCCACAGCGACCCCGACCACCACCGCACCGTCCTCACGCTGGCGGGCGCCCCCAGCGCCGTCTCCGAGGCGGTGTTCCGCGCCGCGCGGGTGGCGGTGGAGCGGATCGACATGACCCGCCACCAGGGGGTGCACCCCCGGATCGGCGCGGTGGACGTGATCCCCTTCGTGCCGCTCGACGGCGCCACCATGGACGACTGCGTGGCCCTGGCCCAGGCGCTGGCGCAGCGCCTGGCGAAGGAGCTGCACCTGCCGATCTACCTGTACGCCGAGGCGGCGCGACAGCCCGAGCGGGCGCGGCTCCCCTGGCTCCGCGCCCCGCAGGTCGAGGGGCTGGCGGCAGCGCTGGCCACGCCGGAGCGCGCGCCCGACCTCGGCCCCGCCAAGCCTCACCCCACCGCGGGCGCCACGGCGGTGGGCGCCCGCGACTTCCTGGTGGCGTTCAACGTCGACCTCGACACCGCCGACGTGAAGGTGGCCCGCAAGATCGCCCGGGCGATCCGCGCCTCGTCGGGCGGGATCGAGGGCGTGCAGGCCCGCGGCCTGGCGCTCCCCAGCCAGGGGCGGGTGCAGGTCAGCACCAACCTGCTCGACGTGCGCGGCGCCGGCCCTGGCAAGGTCCACCGGCTGATCACGGAGCTCGCCGCCGCCGAGGCGGTGGCCGTCGCCGAGGCGGAGCTGGTGGGCCTCATGCCCCGGGCCGCCCTGATCGAGGCCAGCGAGGCCCTCCTCCGCCTGGCGCCGCCGCCCCTGGCGGAGCGCGTCCTGGAGGACCGCCTGGAAGAGAGCCTGGTCGATCCGGCCGGGCCGCTGCCCGGCTACCTGCGTCACCTCGCCGGCGCGCGCTCAGACGACCCGGGCGGCGGCAGCGCCGTCGCGCTCGGGCTCGCCCTGGGGCGGGCCTGCCTGGAGAAGGCCCTCCACCTCTCCCGCGGCGGCAAGGGGCAGCTGGGCGACGCCGAGCTCGACGCCCTCCAGGCGAGCCTGCCCGACACGGGGGCGCTGCTGGAGCTTGCCCGCGCCGACCACACCGCCTTCGCCAACCTGATGGCCGCCTACCGCTCGCCCCGGGGCCCCGCCCGCAAGGAGGCCCTGCGCGCCGCCCGCGGCCCCGCGGTCAGCGTGCCCGAGCAGATCCTGCGGGCGGCGATCGACGTGGCCGAGGCGGGCGCGCGGCTGGCCGAGGCGGGCAACCCCAACCTCAAGAACGACGCCGCCGCCGCCGCGGAGCTCGCCCTGGCCGCCGGCCGGGTGGCGGCGCTCAACGCCCAGGCCAACCACAAGAAGGGCGAGCGGCGCGACTACGCCCAGAAGTTGGCCCGCCTGGAGGCGGCCGCCCAGCGCGCACGCACCTGACCGCGGTCGCAGCGAAGCTACTGTTCACCAAGGGCAAGGAGAAGGGCTGACCCTCAGCTCCGCGCCGCTCGCCCCCGGGCGAAGAACGCCTCCAGCTCCTCGAGGGCCTCGGTGTTCACGGTGCAGGTGAGCAGCTTGCCCTTGAGCTCGGTGGTGATCAGCCCCGCGTTGACCAGCTCCTTGAGGTGGTGGCTGACGGTGGGCGGCGCCACCTTGAGGTGCTGCATGATCGTCTGCAAGAAGCAGTCGTGCCCCTTCTCGTAGTTCGTCTCGTGCGCGGCGAGGATCTCCGCGAACAGCCTGAACCGGTTGGGGTGCGCCAGCGCCTTGAACTTCTGGGCCAGCCGCTTGTAGGTCGCCTCGTCCATATCGGCTACGGGATCAGGACCAGCTTGCCGACGGTCTGCCCCGACTCGATCGCCCGGTGGGCGTCGGCCACCTGCTCGAGCGGGTACGAGGTCACCGGCGCGGGGCGGATCGTGCCGTCGGCCAGCCAGGCGCCGACCCGGCTCATGGCCTCGTCGAGCAGCGCCTGCTCCTCGAACATGTAGCTCAGGTTGAAGGCCAGCACGCTGCGGCTCTTGTTGGTCATGTCGAGGGGCTTGAACTTGGGGGTCCGCAGGTAGTCGACCGCCAGCTTGAGCCAGTTCGGCTTGCCGCGCCCGCCCTTGGGCATCATGGTCGAGAACCCGTACACGATCAGCTTGCCCGGCGTGCGCAGGTGCTCGTAGCTCTGCTGCAGGGTCGCCACCCCGTTGGCGTCGGCGACCACGTCGAACCCCTGGGGCGCGATCCGCTCCGCCTCGGCCCACAGGTCCTGCGTCGACTTGTCGATCACGTGGTCGGCCCCGAAGCCGCGGGCGACCTCGACCTTGTGGCTGCCGCCCACCACGCCCGTGACCTCGCAGCCGACCGCCTTGGCCAGCTGCACCATGCTGCTGCCCACGCCGCCGGCGGCCGAGTGGATCAGCACCTTCTGGCCGGCCCGCGGGTGGGCCAGGTCGATCAGGCCGTAGTAGGCGGTGAGGAACACCGCCGGCACCCCGGCGGCCTGCTCGAAGGACAGGCCCGGGGGGAGGGCGAACACCTTGTCGCGCGGGACGCAGACCTGCCCGGCGTAGCCATTGAACAGCGTCACGCCGTACACCCGGGCGCCGACAGCCAGGTCGTCCACTCCCTCGCCGATTGCCCGCACGGTGCCTGCCACCTCGAACCCGGGCGTGATCGGCCAGCCCACCAGCTCCTTGGCCGAGGCATACAGGCCCATGCGCACGATCACGTCCGCGTAGTTCACGCCGGCCGCCGCGACGTCGATCACCACCTCCCCCGGACCGGGCTCGAGGGCCGGCGCGGTGGCCAGCTCCAGGCGGTCGTAGGCCCCCGGCTTCTTGATCGTGACGTAGCGGTAGGTGGCGGTGTCGGCGGCGACGGTGGCGGTCATGGGAGCGCTCCGGTGGGGTTCGAGGAGCGGCCCCGGGGCCCCTCCTGCGTTCGACGGTTCGAAAATTATCAAATCGTCGAAGTCGCCGCCAAGCCGAATCTGACGGCGTCACCAAATCCTTCGTCTGGGCGGCGTTAGCTCCTCAGGCCCCCGAACGGGCCGCCTCCAGGTACGCCACCAGGTCGTCCAGGGTGGCGACCTTGGGGTAGTCCCGTTCGGGCATCTCGACGCCCGTGCCCTCGGCGACCTTGATCAGGAAGTTGAGGAAGTCCATGGAGTCGAGGTCCAGCTGATCGCGGAAGGGGACCTCCCCGTCGAGGTCGGCGAGATCGGCCTCGGGGGCCACTCCGCTGAGGGCGTCGAGGACCTGCTGGCGAAGGTCGGCGTCGGTCACAAGGCCTCCGGGCGTTGCAGCGTGTTGGCGATCAGCGACAGGAACCGAGCCCCGCGGTGGCCGTCGCTGGCGCGGTGGTCGGCGGCTAGGGACACGCTCACCACCGGCCGCGGCTCGACCCGGCCCTCCACGACCCAGGGGCGGTCCTCGATCTTGCCGACCCCCACCAGGGCGACCTGCGGCGGGTAGATCACGCCGAACACCTCGCTCACCCCCTGGTCGCCGAGGTTGGTGACGGTCAGGGTCGCGTCGCTCATCTCGCGGCCGCGCAGGGTCCCGCCGCGGGCCCGCTCGACGAGGTCCCGCAGCTCCTGCATGACCTGCGGCAGGGGCTTGGTCGCGACGTCGAGGAGCGCCGGAGCGATCAGGCCGCCGCCGCGCAGCGAGACCCCGACGCCGAGGTGCACCGCGTCGCTGGGCTCGAAGCGATCGTCCCGGTAGAAGCCGTTCACCTCGGGCACCTCCCCGGCCGCGGCGGCGATCGCCTTGAGCAGCAGCGCCGCCGGCAGGATCCGCGCCGCCAGGGGCCGCTCGGCGTTCACCCCCTGCAGCCAGGCCGTGGCCCGCGAGAGGTCGACCTGCGTCGACAGGTAGTAGTGAGGGATCTCCCGCTTGCTGCGCGCCATGGCCCGGGCCATGCCCTCGCGCATGGCCTCCCGGCGGGCCGCCGCCTGCTCCTGGGGAGAGGACGCGGGGGCCGCGGCCTGGGCCGCGGCCTCCACGTCCTCGGCCCGGATCGCCCCGTGGGGCCCGGTGCCGGTGAGCGAGGTCAAGTCGACGCCGAGCTCCCGCGCCCGGCGGCGGGCGTAGGGGGAGGCGGGCACGCGCTCGCCGTCCCCCCGGGGCGGCGACGGCGCGGGTCGCTGAGCAGCCACCTTGGCGGGCGGGGCCGCGGCGGGCTCGGCAGCCGGCCGCGCCACGGGGGCGGCCGGTGGCGGCACCTGTGGCGGAGGGGGCGGCGGGACTGCGGCGCCCGGCGCCGCAGGGCCCGCGGCGGCAGGAGCGAGCGGCCCTCCGGCCCGCGTGGCGGGTGGCGCCAGAGTGGGCGGGGCAGCAGTGGGCGGCGCTGCGGCTGGCGCCGGAGCCGGGGGCTCCGCAGCCGCGGGCGCAGGTGGGCGGGTGCCGTCGCCGCCGGCCAGCCGCGCCAGGGGGGTGCCCACCGGCACCACGGTGCCGGGCTCCACCAGGAGCTCCTCCACGACGCCGTCCTCCCACACCTCCACCTCGACCGCCGCCTTGGAGGTCTCGACGACCGCGATCAGGTCGCCGCGGGACACCCGGTCACCCGGCTGGACCCGCCACTCGACCAGCTTCCCCTCGTCCATGTCGGCGCCGAGGGACGGCATGCAGAAGGTGCCGGTCGCCACCGTCACTGGCCCGCCCCCCCCGGGATCCCCAGGGCCCGCCGCGCGGCGGCCACGACCCCCTCGACCTGGGGCAGCGCCGCCTCCTCCATGTGCCTGGCATACGGCATGGGGACCTCGGCGCTGCACACCCGCTCGGGCGGCGCGTCGAGGTCGTAGAAGGCGTGCTCCGTGATCCGAGCCGACACCTCGGCCGACAGGCTGCCGCTCCGCCAGCCCTCGTCCACGATCACGGCGCGGTGGGTGCGGGCGACCGACTCCAGGACCGTCGCCTCGTCGAGGGGGCGCAGCACCCTGAGGTCGATCACCTCGGCCGACACCCCGTCCGCCGCCAGGCGCTCGGCGGCCTCGAGGGTCTTGCCCAGCGAGCCCCCGTAGGTGATCAGGCTGACGTCGGCCCCTGGGCGGCGAATCGCCGCCCGCGCGATGTCCACCGGCCCCTCGCTGGCGAGCGCGCCCTTGGCGTTGTACAGGGAGGCGTGCTCGAAGATCAGCACCGGGTCGGGGTCCTCCAGGGCCGGCCACAGCATGCCCCGAGCGTCCTCGAGGGTGGCTGGGGTCAGCACCTTGAGCCCCGGAATGTGGGCGTACCACCCCTCCAGGCTGTGGGAGTGCTGGGCGGCGAGCTGCCGCCCCGCGCCGGTCGCCATGCGCACCACCAGCGGCACCCCGAACTGATCCCCCGACATGTGGCGCAAGGTGGCGGCGGTGTTGAGGAGCTGATCGAGCGCCAGCAGGCTGAAGTTGCAGGTCATGATCTCGACGATCGGCCGCAGCCCGCCCAGGGCGGCGCCGATCCCGGCCCCC
>JAWLGW010000339.1:0-6736 GCA_041690735.1 Planctomycetota bacterium | reverse complement strand
CGCGGCTTGGCGCCTTTGGAGTCCTCACAACGCAAAGACGCCAAGCCGCAGGGCCGCGACGAGCGCCGTGGCGGGAGCGGGTGCCGAAGCGAGGCCTGACAGCCACCTACTCGCTCTTGGGCCGCTCGCCCAGCTCCGCCTCCAGCTCCATCTCCGCCTCGCCGCGGACCACCAGCAGCTTGACCGTCTCGCCCGGCTTGTGGCGACCGATCCGCTCCACGAAGTCCTCGGCGTCCTCGATCGCGTCGCCGTCGATGGCGCGGACCACGTCTCCGGTCTCGAGGCCGGCCGCCGCGGCGGGGCTGCCGGGCACGACCTGCTCGATCTCCACGCCGCCGTCGTCCTCGACGGTCGAGAGCCGCACCCCCAGGAAGCCGCCGTGGTTGGCGAGCTGCCGGTCGCGGGCGTGGAGCACCACCTCGACCTGCTGGAGGTCGCCGGCGCGGCGCACGTCGATGCGGAGGGCCTCGCCGGCAGGGAGGGTGCCTACGATCCCCTGGAAGCGGCGGGGGTTGGTGACCGCGCGGCCGTCGGCGGCCACGATCACGTCGCCCGCTCGCAGGCCCGCACGGTGGGCGCGCGAGCCGTCCTGCACCTCGCGCACCAGGGCGCCCTCGCCGTCGCCGCTCTCGGCCAGGCTCAGGCCACGCACGACGCCGTGCGACACCAGGCCCAGCTCGCGGAAGTGGGGCAGGAAGGCCGTGATCTGGTTGCTGGGGATGGCGTAGCCGACCCCCGTGTTCGCCCGCGTGCCGAACCGGACCGCGATGCGTCCGTTGATCCCGATCAGGCGGCCCTGCATGTCGAGCAGGGGGCCCCCCGAGTTGCCGGGGTTGATGGCGGTGTCGGTCTGGATCGCGTCGCTGTAGCCGCCCTGGAAGCGGTGCACCGCGCTCACCACACCGACGGTGACGTGGGGGGAGCCGTCCTTGGAGAAGCCGAAGGGGTTGCCCAGCGCGATCACCTGCTGCCCGGCCAGCACCCGGTCGGAGTCGGCCATCTCCACGTAGGGGAAGGGGCCCGGCCCCTCCAGCTTGAGCAGCGAGATGTCGCCGCGGGGGTCGGAGCCGATCATGGTGGCGCGCTCGAACACGCCGCCGGGTCGGGTCACGATCCACTGCTCCCCCACCGCCCGGCTGCCGGCCACGTGGTGGTTGGTCAGCACCTCGCCCTCGGGCGAGACGATGATCCCCGAGCCGCCGCCGATCGCCACGAAGGCCTGGCTGACGCGCTCGACCACGCCGACCACCTGCTCCTCGTGGCCGCGCACGCGGTTGAGGAGGTCGGGCGTAATGGCGCTGGGGCCCTGCTGCGGCCGCTCCTGCGCCTGCGCCAGGCGGGGGGAGAGGGCCGTCGCGCTGCCGGCGGCGAACGCCACGATCACACCCGAGACGATCCGCTGCGTCCTCGCCACAGTCCTCGCCACGTCAGTCCTCGCCACGTCAGTCCTCGCCACGTCAGTCCTCCCTGGGCCGCTCGCCCAGCTGCACCCGCAGGTCGAGCTCCTCCTCGTCGCGCCGCAAGGTCACGACGATCTCGGTGCCGACCTCCAGCTTCTGGATCTCCTCCACCAGCTGGACGAAGTGCTTGATCTCGACCGAGTTGAAGATCCGCACCACGTCGCCCGCGCGCACGCCCGCCGCCTCGGCGCCGGTGCCCTTGATCACCTCGCGGACGCGCACCCCCTGGCCGGTGTAGCTGGGGTCGATCCCGATGCCGAGGAAGGCGGTGGGGCGGGCGGCGATCACCTCGCCGCGCGCCATGGCGGGGACGTTGTCCGCGAACCGCTGCCAGGGGGCGCCGAAGGCGACGCCAGAGCTCTGCCCCTGGGCGGCGCGGCCGCGGTGGCGGACGGCGATCCCCAGCAGGCGCCCCTCGAGGTCGATCAGCGCCCCGCCCACGTTGGCGAAGTTGGTGCGCGCGCTGTGGGTGAAGGCGTCGCCGCGCTGGCGGCCCAGCCCGGCCACGACCCCCCGGGTGACCAGCGGGGCGTTCTCCTTGGTGCGGCCGATCAGCAGCAGCACCTGCCCTACGCGAGGCGCTCCCTCGGCCGGCTCGATCGGCACCAGGTCCGGGCCCGGGGCGTCCACCGCCAGCAGGGCCACCGCGGCGTTCTCGTCGCGGCCCACCCGGCGCGCCGAGTAGGCGCGCCCCTCGCTGCTCACCACCCGCACCGGGTGGTCGCCCTCGAGGTTCCACTGGGAGGTCGCGACCAGTCCGGCGCCCACCACGACGCCGGTCACCGGACCCTCGGGCCGGCTGAAGTAGCGCGGGTCGTAGTAACCCCGCACCCCGAAGCCGGCCCGCTCGCCGCTGCTGAGGGGCCGCGGCCCGTAGTCGGGCCGCTCGACCTCGATCAGGACCACCGAGCGCGCCGCGTGGCGGCTGGCGGCGGCCAGGACCGCGTCCTGGGCCGCCAGGGCCGGGGCGGTGGTCGGCGCGGCGGCCGGCGCCTCCGTCTCCGGAGGCGCCTTCGCCACCGGCTTGGCGTCCTGCGCCTGCAGGGGCGCGACCAGGGCGAGGGCGATCGCCGCCGGCAGCCAGGCCGGCCCGATCCGGGCGTGAGTGTGGATCCGCACGAGGCTCTCCTCCCCGCGAGCGCGAGTTGGGTCGAAGGTGGAGGTGCGCGCTACTCGCGCGCGCCCAGGGTCAGCCGCACGTCGCTGCGCCAGCCGTCGCGCTCGATGCGCAGCAGGAGCGTGTCGCCGGCGTACTTGCCCTCCAGGGCCTTGACGAAGTCCTCGATCGTCTTCACCTCCTGGCCGTCGACCGCCAGCAGGGTGTCGCCCTTGCGCAGGCCGAACCGCTCGGCGGGGCTCCCGGCCTGCACGTCGTCCACCTTGAGCGGGCCCTCGCCGCCGGCGTCGGCGAGCGCGACGCCGATGTGAGGCGCGCGTCGATCGGAGGGGGTGGGGGTGGGCTGGGGCTGGGCGGGCCGGGCCTCGGGCGGCGGGGCGGCGCGCTGGGGCTCGCGGCGGCCGAGGGTCACCTGCACGCTCTGGTCGCGCTCGCCGCGGCGGATCCCCAGCGTGATGGTCTCGCCGGGGCCGTGGCGGCCGATCCTGGCGATCAGCGCCGATGGGTCGCTGACCTTGTCGCCGTTGACCGAGTGGACGAGGTCGCCGACCTGCAGGCCGGCCTTGGCGGCGGGCGACCCCTCCATGACGCCGTCCACGATCGGGTCGCCGCCCTCGCCCTGGCGCAGGTAGATGCCGAGGAAGCCGCGCTCCTTGTTCGGCGCCGGCGCGGGCTTCGCCGGCTGCGGCCGCTCGGCCGGCGCGGCCCCCTGCTTGGCGGCGAGGGTGACCTTCAAGCTCTTCTCCCAGCCGTCGCGGCTGACCCGCAGCGCCAGGGTCTGGCCCGGGTCGGCCGCCACCAGGGTGGGGATCAGGTCGGCGCTGTTGCGGATGGCCTTGCCGTTCACGCGCACCACGCGGTCGCCCTTGCACAGGCCGGCCTGCGCGGCGGGCGAGTCGGGGGCGACGTCCTCGATGAGGGCGCCGCCCTCCCGCTCGCCGTCCTCGGTGAGGTAGACCCCGAGGAAGCCCCCGGGGGCGGCCAGGGCGGGCGCGCCGAGGCACACGACGGTCAGCGCCGCCGAGAGGATGGTTGCCAGCTTCATGTTTCGGTCCTTCTAGCTGTCGTTCGTCCTGTCCGCGCGCGGCCGCGGGGCCGGGCGGAGCGTGAGCTTGGCGAGGTCTCGTTCACGGCCGAGCCGCGACGCGGACCTCGAAGGTCTTGGTCCACCCGGCGCGCTCGAGCTCGAGGCGCACGGTCTGGCCGGGGCGCCAGGCGGCGACCTGCCGTCCGAGCGCCTCGAGGTCGGTGATCGGGCGCCCCTCGGCCGCGAGCAGCACGTCGCCCGGGCGGGCACCCACCCGGGCCAGCGGACCGTCCGGCGCGAGCTCGGTGATGACGAGGCGCCCGCCGCGAGCCTCGAGCGCCACGCCCAGCCAGGCGCGGCTGGCGGGAGGCGCCTCGGGCTCTGCCTGCGCCTGCGGCCGGCGCTCGAGGGTGACGGTCAGGCGGCGCTCGCCGTCGCGGCGGCGTACGGTCAAGCTCAAGGTCTCGCCGGCCCGACGCCCGCGCAGCAGGTCGGCCAACTCCTGGGTGGTGCGGACCCGGCGCCCGTCGACCGCGACCACCAGGTCGCCTTCGCGCAGGCCGGCCCGATCGGCGGGGGAGCCCTCCACCGCGCCGTCCACCATCGCGCCCCCATCGCGGCGCTGCGGGTCGAGGTACACGCCGAGGTAGCCGGGCTCGCTGGCGCCGGGGCGCGGTCGCTGGGGATGGGGCTGGGCACGGGGCTCCGAGCGCGGGCGCTGAGCCTGGGGCTCGCCGAACCGAATCCGCAGCACCCGCAGGCCGCCCTCGCGCAGCACGACCAGGCCGGCCGCCTCGCCCGGGCTGAACTGGGCCACCGCCTGACCGAGGTCGTCGAGGGTCCGCACCTGGAACCGGCCGGCCCGGCCGATCAGCCCCACGATCACGTCGCCCTCGGCCAAACCGCCCGCGGCCGCGGCCGAGCCCTCCTCCACGCCGGTGACGCGGGCGCCGCGCTTGGCGGGCTCCACCTGCACGCCCAGGCGCACCTTGGGAGCCCCGGGGCTCGTCGGCGGAGCGGGGGCGCGCCGCCGCTCGCGCGTCGCCGGCGAGGCCTCAGCGCGGGGCCGCTCGGCCACCGCCAGCGCCTGACCGCGGTCGAGCACCGCCTCCACCAGGCGCAGGGCCTCACCGCGCCGGACCGTGAGCGGCACCTCGCTGCCGGGGGCGTGCCGCTCGAGGGCGCGCGCCAGGTCGTCGGCGTCGTACAGGGGCGTCGCGCCCAGCCGCACCAGGCGGTCGCCCGCCGCGATCCCGGCGGCGGCCGCCGGCGAGCCTGGGGCCACCTGCTTCACCTCCAGCCCCTGCAGGTCGGCCTCGCCGCCGCGGGACGCCACGGCGAGGCCGAGGCGCCCGCGGGCCAGGGGCTGCCCGGCCACGATCGCCTCCACCGCCAGGCGGACCTGGTCGGACGGGACGGCCATGCCGAGCCAGCGCCGGGGCGAGAAGCTGGGGGTGAGCACGCCCACCACGCGGCCCTCGCGGTCGAGGAGCGGGCCGCCGAACGAGCCCGGGTTGACCGCGGCGTCCGTCTCGATCGCCATGCCCGAGTAGGGTCCTTCGCCGGCCAGGCCGATCGAGGCCACGATCCCCCGGGAGAAGGCCGGCACGCCGTCCAGGCGCAGGCTGTCGAAGGGGTTGCCCACGGTGAACGCCGCGTGGCCCGGCTCGAGGTCGCGGGAGCGCCCCCACGACAAGATCGGCAGGCTGCCGCCGAGCCGGGCGGCCAGGGCGGCCGGGTCCTCGAGCTGCAGGACGGTGATCCGGTTGGTGGGGTCGCTGCCCAAGACCCGGGCCGTCGTCTTGATGCTCCCCGGGAACCAGAGGTCGTAGCGGCCGCGGTCCCCCACGAAGTCGGCCGAGGCCACCAGGTGACCTCGGGGCGAGATCAGGAACGCGCAGGAGCGGGCCTGCGCGTCGAGCGGGTTGTCGCTCTCGCCTACCCCCAGCCGGTGCTCGATCGCGGCCACCGCGGGCAGGACCCGCTCGGCGAGGGCGCGGACCTCCTCGGTCTCGCTGGCCCGCGCGGTCGCGATCGGGAGGAGGCAAGCCGCCCCGGCGGCCAGGAGGACGCGCCGCAGGCGGGTGGAGGTCGGGCAAGGTCGGGGCTGGGAAGCCATTACGCCTTCCTTTGCGGGTCCGGCGGGGGTCCGGCGGCGTTGGTCACCGGCTTGCGTCCCCCCCGAGCGCTGACGGTCGGAGATACGCGCTCCTCACCCACCTGTTGGTCGGACGACCCTGCGGACGGAATCGCACGTGCACCCCTGGGCTCGGAGACAACGGATCTTAAAGAAGTCGACGGCAACCGTCGCGGCCGCGATGGCCTTGACGTTCGCTTCACTCGGTCTTTACCCGAACCCGGGATTCGTCGCAGTCGGTGAAACGGAACTGACGTATGTGGTGGCAGCGCCGTACGGCACCCTCGAGGCGGTGGCGGCCCGGCACGGGCTCACCGTAAAGAAGGCGCTGCCGGGGCTGGAGGCGGCGGTGTGCACCGGGGCCGGACCGGCGGGGGCCGTCCTCGACCGTCTGCGGGCGGACGCGCAGGTGCGCTCGGCCTCCCTCGACCTGCCCTTGCAGGTGGCGGGCGGGTGCTGCGGCCGCGAGGCGCTGGCCCTGGAGGCGGACGCCTTCGCCCGGGAGCGCGAGCGCCTCGACGCCGCCTTCGGCCCGCTGCGTGAGGCGGCGGCCCCGGGGGCCGCCGCGGACGTGCTGGTCGCGGTGCTCGACACCGGGGTCGACGCCGACCACCACGCCCTGGTGGGGGCGCTGGCCCCGGGCCGGTCGTTCCTGCCGGACGGGCGGTGGGACCGCGACCCCAACGGCCACGGCACCGCCATGGCGTCCCTCGTCGCCGCCCGGCGCCACGCGGGCGAGGAGGGCCTGGAGGGCGTCGCCCCGGCCGCGCGCCTGCTGCCGGTGCAGGTCGCCGACCGCACCGGTCGCGCCCTGCTGTCGGACGTGGCCGCCGCGATCGTGTGGTCGGTGGACGCCGGCGCGGACGTGGTCCTGCTCAGCATGGGCGGCCCCCTGCCGGCGCCGGTCCTCGACGACGCGATCGCCTACGCCGAGCGGTACGGGGCGGTGGTGGTCGCCGCCGCGGGCAACGTCAACACGCACGTCGACCTGGTCC
>JAWLGW010000338.1:0-6761 GCA_041690735.1 Planctomycetota bacterium | reverse complement strand
GCGTTGAGGCGCCCCTCCCGCGCCGGCAGGGCCCGGGCCACCAGCTCGTCCGGGAGGAGGTCGCGCAGGGCCAGGCGGCGCGTGGCGCCGTCGGCCTCTACCTCGAGCGCCCCCGCGCCGGGGTCGAACCCGACCAGCCGCCCCTGCGCTGGGCCCGCCAGCCCGCCCAGGGTGAGCTCGGCGCGGCGCAGGGCGAGCCCTTGCCAGGTGCGCTCGAACACCTCCCGGGCCCGGCGAATCCCGGCCAGCTCGTCGCGCAGGGCGGCGACGGCCTCGGGCAGGCCGGCGGCCTCCGCCGTGGCCGCCCCGTCGCGGAGGAGGCGCTCGGCGCCGTCGAGGCGCCCGCCGCCGATGGCGTCTCGGTAGGCCGCCACGGTCTGGGTCCAGCGGCGACGCTCTCGGGCGCGCGCCGCCTCGGCGACCCCCTCCCGCGCGCGAGTCGCCAGCGGCCCTGGCACGCGCCCGGCGAGCTGCTCCAGCGCGGCCTGCGCGGCGGCGAGCGCTTCGGCGCCCTCGGCCTGCGCGAGCGCCGCCAGGGCCGCCGTGACCGCCGCCTCGGCCTGCTGGTGCAGCGGCCGCTCGATCCGCTCCAGCCGGCCCGACAGGTCCTCCACCCCCCGCGCGCTCCAGGTCGCCCGGAAGGTGTCGCACAGCTCCAGCGCGGTGCGGTAGCGCCCCTCGCGGACCAGCGCCAGGACCTGCTGACCGAGGCGCTCGAAGGCCTGATCGGCGGCGCGGCTCACCTCCGCCTCGAGCTGGCGCGCCCGCTCCTGCGCGGCCGCCGCCACCTCGGCGCCGGCGTGGGCGGCGGCGACGGTTCGGTAGCGCTCCAGGGCGCCCCAGGCGTCGTCGGGGTGGTCCCGCTCGTACGCCTCGGCGTCGGCCCAGGCGCGGGCGGCGGCCGGGTCGGCGGCCGGGTCGGCCGCCTCGGTCGGGCCCGCGTCGACGCGGCGGACCCCCACCGGCGCGCGCGTGTCGCCGCCCGCTCCGGGGTGGCCGGCGGGGTCGGGGTCGACGGCGGTGGGGGTCGTGGTGCCCTCGCCCGAGGTCACGGTCGGGGGGGGCCCGGGACTGCCGCCCAGCGCCGCCAAGGCGACGCCGACCAGCAGCACCGCCGCCAGGAGGCCGCCAGCGAGGGCCAGCCCGCCGCGGCGGTCCCCGCGCAGCGCGTCGGCCAGGCTCGCGCGCGGGGTCGCCCGGGCGACCTCGCGCCGCGCGACGGTCAGGCGCTCCTCGAAGGCGCGGAAGTCGCGGAGCCGCCCGTCGCGCGCCTTGACCACCATGGCGCCCAGGACCTCCCGCAGGGGCGCGGGGACGTCGGGCAGGCGCTGGTCGAGGGGCGGGAAGGGCGAGCGGACCTGCTGCACCAGGATCGCCCGGGGCGAGTCTCCGTCGAAGGGGGGCTCCCCCGACAGCATGTGGAACAGCGTGGCCCCCAGCGAGTAGACGTCGCTGCGGGCGTCGATGTCGGTGTGCCCCAGCGCCTGCTCGGGCGAGCAGTAGTACGGGGTCCCCTCGGTCATGGCCGCCTTCTCGCCGGTCCCGGCCCGCTGCAGGGGCTTGGCGAGGCCGAGGTCGCACAGCTTGGCCCGCTCGTCCCCGCCGATCATGACGTTCTCGGGCTTGACGTCCCGGTGGACCAGCCCCGCCTCGTGGGCGTGACGCAGCCCGCGGGCCACCTGCTCGGCCAACTCGAAGGCCCGCGGCCAGGGGAGCGGCCCCTCCGCGTCGAGGAGGTCCGCCACCGAGGGCCCGTCCACGAACTCCATGGCGAAGTAGTGCAGCCCGTTCGCTTCCCCCGCGTCGATGGCCGCCACGATGTTCTCGTGGTTGAGCTTGGCGGCCGCCCGTGCCTCGGCCAGGAACTTGGCCACATAGGTGGCGTCGCGGGACAGGCGGCGGCTGAGGACCTTGAGGGCCACCGGCCGGTCCATGGAGAGCTGCGTGGCTCGATAGACCACGCCCATGCCGCCGCGGCCGGCCTCGCCCTCGATCCGGTAGCCGGACACGACCTCGGGGTCGAGGAGGCCGAGGACCTCCTCCAGCCGCTCGGGCGTCAAGGCGCGCGACGCGACCAGGTGCTCCCGTAGCGGCCCGCCGTCCTGCCCCTGCCGGGCCAACGCCTTCTCGATGCGGCTCTCGGAGGCGTAGCCCAGCTTGACCGCGAACAGGGCGAGCAGCGCGTCCTCTGCTGCCTGGGTCAGCTCCACGGGGCGGATCTTACACGCTCGCGCCGGGGCGCGCGTCCAGTCCGGAGCCTCGCTCTACGCCGACCGGCGCCGGCGCCGCCGCAAGGCGACCCGCGCCACCTCGCGGTCGTCGAAGGGGACGGCGCGGTCGGCGAAGCGCTGGGTCTGCTCGTGCCCCTTGCCGGCCAGGAGGACCAGGTCCCGGGGCCCCGCCTCGGCGATCGCCTGCTCGATCGCGGCGGCGCGGTCGACGACGCCCACGGCGCGGCGGCGATCGGCGAACCCCGCCAGGACCTCCGCCACGATCGCCGCGGGATCCTCCCCCCGGGGGTTGTCGCTGGTGACGACGGCGCGGTCCGCGTACCGCTCGACGGCCCGCGCCATGGGCGCGCGCTTGCCCCGGTCCCGGTCGCCGCCGCACCCGAACACCACCGTCAGGCGGCCGCCGCCGGCGCGCACCAGCGGGCGGAGGGTCGCGCCCACCCGCGCGAGGGCGTCGGGGGTGTGGGCGAAGTCGACCAGCACCGTCGGCGCCCCCGGCTCGGTCGCGGCCACGCGCTCCAGCCGGCCCGGGACGGGCGGGACGCGCGCCAGCGCGGCGGCCACCTCGGCCCGCGGAGCCCCCGCCGCCACCGCGGCCGCGGCGGCCGCGAGGCCGTTCTCGACGTTGAAGGCGCCGACCAGGGGGAAGCGCACCGCGAACCGCTCGCCCCACAAGGAGAGCTCGAGGCGCGACCCGCCGAGGTCGGTGGCGCGCAGGCGGGCCCACACCTCTGCGGTCGCCCGGGGATCGCCTGCCAGGCAGGCGTAGCGCACCACCCGGGCGCGGGTCCGCGCCGCCAGCGCCGCCGCGAAGGGGTCGGCGGCGTTGAGGACGGCGGTGGCCTCGGGCGCCAGGGCCTCGAACAGGCGGGCCTTGGCGTCGCCGTAGGCGGCGAGGCTGCCGTGGTAGTCGAGGTGGTCGCGGGTCAGGTTGGTGAACACGCCCACCCCGAAGCGGACGCCGGCCACCCGCCGCTGGTCGAGGGCGTGCGACGAGACCTCCATGACGAGGTCGCGCGCCCCCGCGTCGCGAGTGCGGGCCAGCGCCCCGTGGACCTCGAGCGCGTCGGGGGTCGTCATGGAGGAGGCGGTCTCGACCCCCGCCACCCGGTTGGCGACGGTGCCCAGGAGCGAGGTCGGGCGGCCCGTCGCCTCCAGCAGCGCGGCCGTGAGGAAGGCGGTGGTGGTCTTGCCGTTGGTGCCGGTGACGCCGATCGGGCGCACCTCACGCGACGGCTCGCCGAGCAGGCGGTCGGCAAGGAGGCCCAGCGCCTCGGCGGCGTCGGACACGCGCAGCACGGGTACGGGCAGGCCGGGGAGGGCGCGCTCCGAGACCACGGCGACCGCGCCGCGGGCCACGGCCTGGGCGGCGAAGGCGGCGCCGTCCACGCGCACCCCGGGGACGGCCACGAACACGTTGCCGGGGGCGACGGCGCGCGAGTCGCGGGCGATCCCCCCCACCTCCATGGTCGCCGCCGCGGCCGGGAGCGGGCCCCGCGTCAGGCCCGCCAACAGGTCACCGAGCCGCATGTCGCCAGCCCCCCCCTCCCCCTCTTCGGTCGGCGGGGGGAGGCGCTTGAGCGCTCAGGCCTGGCGGGGCAGGCGCCCGGTCTCATCCCGGTGGCGCATGACCTCCAGCAAGGCCCGCGAGATCGGCAGGTCCATCTCGGCCGGCCCCCGCGCCTCGCCGGGCGTGAACTCGAAGTCGCCGGCGGAGCGGGTGAGGAGCTTGCCGACCGCCCCCGCCCCGCGGCGCTCACCGCACTCGGCGCCCACGATCTTGCCCTCGCGGATGAACAGCCGCCCGCGGGTGTCCTGGGCCGCGACCGTGAGGACTCCGCTCTTCTTGTTGAACTCCAGCATTTGGAGGAACTCCACCAGCTCCTGGCCGCGGAAGGAGCCCAGGAAGGAGCTGGCCCGGCGCGAGGAGCTGCGCCAGGTCTGCAGCAGGTCCGACTCCTCGTCGCGGACCTTGAGCAGGAACTCGACGTTGCTGGCGTCGGCGCGGATCCCCGTCATGTCGCCCACCACCTCCTCGATGGCGCGCATGACGTCGTGGGGCGTCTGCAGCCGGTCCTCGGGGCGGCGCTGCATCATCTTCACGACCAGCGACACCACGTTGAGGGGCGCGCCCACCAGCAGGTCGAGGGCCGGGCCGCGCTCCAGCTCGCGCAGCAGCATGGCCTCGTTGCGGGCGTCGAACGGAGGGCGACCGGCCAGGCAGTGGAACAGGCTGGCGCCCAGGGCGTACACGTCGGCCCGGTGGTCGGCGTCCTTGGCGGTGCGCACCTGCTCGGGCGCCATGTAGCCCATGGTGCCCAGGGTCTCGCCGTCGGACGTGATCGCGTGGGTGACCTCGTACAGGTTCTTGGCCAGGCCGAAGTCGATCAGCTTGGCGTCCCCCTCGGGGCCGACCATGATGTTGCTGGGCTTCACGTCCCGGTGGACGATGCCCTTGTCGTAGGCGTGGGCCAGGGCCCGGGCGACCTGGTAGGTGATCCGCACCGCGTCCTTCACCGCCAGGCGGGAGCCGGAGCGCTCGATCATCTGGAGGAGCGTCTCGCCCTCGATCAGCTCCATGACGATGTAGATGATGTCGCGGGCCTGGCGCACGTCGTAGATGGCCACGATGTTCTTGTGGCGCAGGCGGGCCTGGGTCTTCGCCTCCTGGGCGAAGCGGGTGACCTTCTTGCGGCTGATGGCGCTGGCGAGGGGGAGGGCCTTGAGGGCCACCAGCTGATCGAGGCTCGTCTTGCGGGCCTTGTAGATGGGCACCGCCCCCGAGATCGACAGCTTCTCGAGCACCTCGAACCCCTCCTGGTGGAGGCGCTTGATCAGGTTGAGCTCGAGGAGGGTGAACTCGGGCGTCGCCTGCTTCTCGCGGCACTGGGGGCACACGAACCGCTCGCCGTCGAGCTGGATTACGTCCCCGTCGGCGAAGGTCATGAGGGAGATCTCGCGGCGGCAGGCGCTGCAGGTGTAGCGGCGCTCCAGCGCCCCCTCGCCGCTGTAGCTGACCTGGACCTCGAGGTCGGCGCTGCCCACCTGCAGGTGGTCGCCGGGGCGCAGCAGGGCCTTGCCGATCCGCTTGCCGTTGACGTAGGTGCCGTTGGCCGACTGGAGGTCGGTGACGGTGACGCCGTGCTGCTCGTTCATGATCCGGCAGTGGCGGCGCGACACGCGCAGGTCGTCGACCGACAGGTCCGACTGCAGCGACCGCCCGATGCAGAAGCTGTCCCCCGGCTCCAGGATGAAGTTGCCGTAGGCGGAGCCAGAGAGGGTGACGACGGCGGTCATGCTGGATCTAGCCTAGCCGCCCCGACCGACTGGAGCCAACGACCTGGGTCACCGTACCGCGGGCCAACGGCGCCCTCCCTAGCCCGTCGGCTCGGGCGGATCGATCTCGAGCCGGCCGCGCAGCCAGCGCGACACCATGTCGGTGATGTAGGGCAGGTACACGATGCCGCTGAGGTGGCCGGTGGGGATGTCGTAGCGCACCGGGCGCCCCATCCGCTCCCACAGGGCCTCCTGGTAGCGCAGCGGCACCACGTCGTCGTAGCGGCTGGTCACCAGCAGGACCCGCCGGGGGTCGACGGCGGGGGCCAGCGCCAGGGGGTCGGAGGGGAAGCACTCCCGCAGGCGCCCCTCGAAGTCGGCGGGGTCGCAGGCCAGCTCCTCCATCTTGGCGGTCCGGTAGCGCACCAGGCGCCCTTCGGTGGAGTGGCGAATGATCGCGGGCAGGTCGCCGCCGGCCAGCGCCACCACCGCCCCCTGCAGGCGCGGCTCGACCGCCGCGAACGTGCTGGTGAGGATCCCCCCCATGGAGATGCCGAAGGCGGCCAGGCGCTCCTCGTCGACCTCGGGGCGCGTCTCCGCCCAGTCGAGCAGCGCCCGCCGGGAGGCGATCGCCTTGCGGAGGAAGCGCTCGGGGTCCTCCAGCGACCAGGAGCTGCGGAGCACCTTGGTGCCGCGCCAGGCCAGGAGCACGTGCATGCCGGCCCGCACGAAGTCGCGGCAGTTGTTGCGCGCCAGCTCCTGGCCGCCGCCCAGGATCGGCGTCACCAGCAGCAGCGGCGCCGGCTCCGGCACGCCCTTGGTGCGCCAGTACTCGAACTCGACCTCCTGGGGCCCCTCCCAGCCGTCGACGTCGATGTGCAGGAGGCCCTCGCTGATCGTCACCTCGTCGTCGTCCCACTTGGGGGTGAGGGTGACCGAGCCGACGTGGGCGTAGTCGAACCGCGCCCTGACCTCGTCCGAGAGGGGGAGCGGCGTCCGGGGCATGGCGTCGAGGGTGTAGTGGTGCACGGCGCAGCCGCTGAGGGCGGCGACCAGCAGCAAGGAACAGGTGCGCATGGGGACCAGCCTAGCCGAGCCACGCGACGCCGCCCAGCGCGGCGCGGGCGGCTCTGTCGGAGGGCTCGCGTAGACTCCGGGCCCGAACAGAGGGCGAACCTCCCGCCGTGAGGCGGCGGGCGGCGGGTGAGGGCTATAGTGAAAGAGAGCGCGGCATGCGGCCGTTCGAGAGGGAGG
>JAWLGW010000337.1:0-6774 GCA_041690735.1 Planctomycetota bacterium | reverse complement strand
GCTCGTGTCGCACCGCTTCATTTCTAAACCGTTGACGGGACTCCCTCGAGTTCGTCCCATGGGCCGCTCGTGTTCGGGAGGGGCACATGATGAAGCGGCTGGCGGCGGTAACCATCTCCATCGGGATCGCTGCGCTGTTCGGCTGCACCGAGGACGGCGGCAGCGGCGGCGTCGCCAGCACGGCGGCTCCGGCGACCTCCCCCACCACCTCCGGCAGCGCCGCGCCGGCGCCCCGCACCAAGACCGCCACCGTGGTGGCGCGCCACGGCGAGGGCTTCCTCGAGGTCGACGGCGGGCGCAAGATCCTCCACACCAAGGGCACCAGCTACCAGCGCGGCGTGCAGTACGGCGCGCTGGTCGGCGACATGGTCGAGAGCGTGTTCACGACCTTGCACGCCTACGTGAGGCAGGAGGCCCCCAAGCTGCCGTCGTGGGCCCAGCAGCTGCTGACGCCGGCGGGCGCCTGGGTCTACAGGCCGTTCTTCGACGCGGACGCCCTGGAGGAGCTCCGGGGGATCCTCGACGGCATGCGCCTGCGCAACCCGAGCACGCCGATCACCGAGGCCGACCTCATCTTCGTCAACTCCCTGGTCGACCTCGGCGCGACCGTGGGCCTCGACGTGTTCAGCTGCAGCACCCTGGCGGTGTGGGGCAGCCGCACCGAGGAGGGCAAGCTGTTCCAGACCCGGGTCGTCGACCTCATGGTCGGCACCGGGCTCGAGAACCACGTCCTCACCGTGTTCGCCAAGCCCGAGGGGGGCGTGCCCTACGTCAACCCGGGCTGGGCTGGCATGATCGGCTGCGCCTCGGGGCTCAACGCGCACGGCCTGGGGGTGGGGCAGGTGTGGGCCATGTCCCAGGACGTCCTGTTCGGCCGTCCCTGGCCCATCGCGGCCCGCGAGATCCTGGCCTACGGCACCGGCGTCGAGGACGCCGAGCGGGTGCTCCGCGCCTCGGCCCGGACCTACGGCGCCAACTTCGTGTTCGCCGACCGGGGGGACGCCCGCGGCGGCCAGCCCGCCGCCGTGGCCCTCGAATCGACGGCGCACCTGTTCGCCTCCTTCGGCCCTGACGATCCGCGCGAGGACCAGGCGCTGTGGAACGGCCACCCGTACGCGATCCGCCTCCCCGAGGCGGTGTTCCGCGGCGACTGCTCCATGGACCAGCGGATCCGCGCCGTGCAGACCTCGTCGAACGGCCCCACCGGAGACCCCCGGGCGGCGGGCGCCTACAAGAACCGTTACGAGGGCCAGGCGGACGAGATCCTCGCCTACGAGGCCGCCGGGGTGAAGATCGGCGCCGCCGAGTGCATCGCGATCACCCAGGCCGTGGCGATGAAGAACGACTCCCTCCAGTGCTGCGTGTACGCCAACAGCGACCTGGAGGTGTGGGTGGCGAACGCGCGCCTCGAGAACGGGACCAAGCACTTCGCCTTTCAGGAGCCGTACCACGCCTACAGCCTCGACTACTACACGCCCACCTCGCGCCTCAGCGCGGCCACCTCGGCCGCGGCTCCGGGCGACGCCGTGCAGGCGACGGTGGCCCTCGACAGCCTCGGGCGCGCCCGCGGGCTGGAGGTGCGCCTGGCGCTCGAGGTCGGCGGGGTGCGCGTCCCGGTGGGGGCGCGGCCGGTGATCCTCGCCGAGCGCGGCGCCACCAGCGTCACCGTCACCGGCAGCCTCCCCGCCGGCGTGGCTGCGGGGACCGGCGAGCTGGTGGTCGAGGTGGTCGAGGCCGGCAGCGACGACCTGGTCGACCTGTCGGTGGCGCCCTTCGACGTCCGGTAGCGCCCGAGCCGCCTTGCCCGCTCCAGCCCGATCGCGATAATCACGACCCCAGCGAGCCGGCGCCCGTCGAGGGCCCGGGCCGGGGCTCCACCGTGGAGCGTCGTCTCTCGGGTTCCCCCACCCGCCGGACCAGGCGATGCCCATGGGTCTGCTCGACCAGTACGAGTCTCGCTTCGCGCGCGCCGACAAGGAGCGCTACGTCCACTCCCGCGTGTCGATCCAGCGGGTGCTGTTCCTCACCGATCAGCCGGCGGACGTGACCCGGCGGCTCGCCGAGCGCGCCAGGCGGCTGCTGCGGGTGATCGATGAGCGCGCCGAGCAGCCGGCCGAGTGGGTGCTGGTGTGCGGCGACGACTACAGCTCGGGCGCGGCGGTGCTCGAGCGCGTCGACCACGAGAAGCCCGACCTGGTGGTGACCTACCGGGCGCTGAAGGAGCAGCAGCGCGACCTGGTCTACAGCCTGGGCACCTATCTGGACGTGCTGACGCAGGCCCTCGAGGTGCCGATCCTGGTCCTGCCGGTGGAGCAGGACCTGCCCGACGCGCTGGTGGAGGAGGGCACGCCCGAGGTCATGGCGCTCACCGACCACCTGACGGGCCAGGCGCGGCTGGTCGACTGGGGGGTGCGCTTCGTCCTGGGTGAGGGAGGCGAGCTGTTCCTGAGCCACGTCGAGGACGACCACACCTTCGCCCGCTACCTGCAGGTGATCGGCAAGGTCCCCAGCGTCGACACCGAGGACGCGCGCGAGGAGATCCGCGCCCAGCTCCTGCGTGAGCCGACCGACTACATCCAGTCCTGCGCCGACGAGCTGGCCCGGCAGGGCTACCCGATCAAGGTCCACGCGATCGTGAAGCTGGGCCACCGGGTGCAGCAGTACAAGGAGCTGATCGCCCAGCACGAGGTCGACTTGCTGGTGTTCGTGTCGCAGGACGAGCACCAGGTCGCCATGCACGGGGTCGCCTACTCGCTGGCGGTCGAGCTCAAGCACCTGCCGCTGCTCCTCCTGTGAGCGCGGCCCCCGAGAGGAACAGCGTGAAGCGCATTGCCTGCTCCCTGCTGGCCGTCGCGGCCGCCTGCCTCGTCCTCCTCGGCGGCCCCTCCCCCGCCCGGGAGGCTCGAGCCGAGGAGGCGCACGGCGCCTCGGCGGCTCCCCCCATGTACCAGGGACGCACCGCTCGGGAGTGGGTCGAGGCGCTGCACGATCAGCCCGGGGAGCGGCGGCTGGCGGCGGTGGCGCTGGGCAAGCTGGGCGTCGCGGCCGCGGAGGCGATCCCCGACCTGATCGAGGCGCTGTCGGCCGAGGACGACTCGCTCCGCCTGCACGCGGCGGAGGCGCTGGGCCTGATCGGCCGCAAGGCGAAGCCGGCGGTCCCCCGGCTGGTGGAGCTCCTCCACGACGACAACCCCATGGTGTGCGAGGCGGCGGCGCAGGCCCTCGGCCGCATGGGACGCGCCGCAGAGGAGGCCTTGCCGGCCCTGGCGGAGGTGGCGCAAGATCCGCGCGCCGACCTGCGCAAGGCAGCCGAGCGCGCCCAGCAGAAGATCGAGCGGGTGCACCCCGGGGTCACCGCCCTGTTCGCGGCGCTGCTGGTGGCCATGATCCTGGCGCTGGCCCTGGAGGAGAAGCTCCACGCCAAGAAGTCGATCATCACCGGCATCGCCGCCGTGGTGACCCTGTTCCTGGGCGTCGCCTTCGGGATCATGCCCAACCTCCACGAGGAGCCGGTGCGCATCGGCGACGTGATCCTCCACCTGCCGCTGTACGTCACGGCGGTGGAGTGGGAGGTGATCGCGATCATCCTGGGCGCCAGCCTGTTCGTGGACGTCACCTCCAAGAGCGGCATCTTCACCTGGGTGGCGGTCAAGCTGACCAAGCGCTCGGGCGGCGACCCCCTGGCGCTGCTCATCGCCTACGGCGTGCTGACGGTGCTGTTCTCGGCCTTCCTCAACAACGTGACCGCCATGATCATCGTGGGCTCCCTCACCGCGGTGTCCCTGCGGCGACTCGGCATGCAGGACAAGCTGCTGGGCTTCCTCCTGGTCGAGGCGCTCATGACCAACGTGGGCGGCCTGCTGACCCTGATCTCCTCGGTGCCCAACATCATCGTCGGGCAGACGGCGGGGATCTCCTTCGGCTTCTTCGTGCTGGTGGCCGCCCCCTACGTGGCCTTGGCCACGGCCGTGTCGCTGTGGCTCGGCAAGCGCAGGTTCGGGATCGCCCGCCTGGCGACCGACGAGGAGCGGGCGCGCTCGCAGGAGCTGGTGGACGGCTTCGACGAGAACGACGGGATCGAGAAGCCCTGGTTCTTCTGGCTCTCGTCGGGCGCCTTCGCCCTGTTCATCCTGGTGCTGGCCTCGGCGAGCGTGCTCCCGGTGATCGCCGACCTCGGCATGGGCTTCGTCGCCCTCGGCTTCGCCGCGGCCTTGCTCCTGCTCTACAAGAGCAAGGTCGACAAGTTCTACGCGGCGGTCGACTGGGACCTGCTCGCCTTCTTCGCCTCGCTGTTCGTGGTGATCAACGTCATGGAGCACGCGCAGGTCCTGCTGCGCATGGGCGAGGCGCTCAACTGGCTGCTCGGCTTCGGCGAGAGCCTGGGCACGGTGCTCCTCCTGGTGGCGTCGGCCGTGCTGAGCTCGGTCACCGACAACATCCCGCTGGCGGCCATGCTGGCCAAGATCCTGGCCGCCAAGGACCCCGCCCTGGCGCCCGAGGCCATGCAGTGGTGGGCCGTGATCTTCGGCTCCAACCTGGGCGGCAACATCACGCCGATCGGCTCGGCCTCCACGGTGGTGGCGGTCACGATCATGCACAAGCACGAGGTGCCGCTCAGCTTCATGGGCTTCGTGAAGACGGCCGTGCCGTTCGCCCTGGTCCAGCTCGCCCTGGCGGCGGGCTACGTGCTGCTGCTCCAGATGGTGCTGGGCCTGATCTACGGGTAGAGCGAGCCAAGGAGGGATCGCTTTACGCTGTCGTGGTGAGGCGCCAGGGGTGGTGTGGGGACGCGATCCCACCTTCGCTCCTGGGTCGGCGGCTCGCTTGGCGTTCGCGTGCCGGTGGGGCGAGGGCGCCTTGGCTCCCGAGGCACCGCGACCGCTGCCGCAGGTTCGGAAGCACCATGGCTCGCGCTCGGTTCGCTGTCGCTCGAGGGAGGGCTCCTCGCGGCGGCTTGCCGCGCGGACGGCTACCCCGTCGAAGGGACACGGAGGCGCCGGCGCTGCGCCTCCGGTCCCTGACAGCTGACAGCTGGCAGCTCTCTCAGCTCGTGTGCTGGGCCAGCCAGCTCTCGAGGGCCGGCTTGGGCGCGGCGCCGACCTTGCGGTCCGCCTCCTGGCCGCCCTTGAACAGCACCAGGGTGGGCACGCTCATGACGGCGAACTGCTCCGCCACCTGCTGCGCCTCGTCGATGTCGACCTTGACGAACTTCACCTTGCCCTGGTTCGCCGCCTCGAGGTCCTTGAGGGTCGGCTCGAGCATGCGGCAGGGTCCGCACCAGGTGGCGAAGAAGTCCACCACCACCGGTTGGTCCGCCTCGAGCACCGCGCTGTTGAACTGGTCGCCGCCGATCTTCTCCATGGCCGTCGTCCTCCGTAGCCAGCGTTGGCCGGGATCATACTCCCTCCCGCAGTCTGCACCAGTTGGGCCGCCGCGTCGCGGTCGCGCGCAGCCGGGTGGGCTGCGACGGGGGGCAAACACCACGACCTGGCCGCGCTGTTTGCTGCCCCCTCCAGCCACTGCTACGCTGCTCCACCAGACCTGTCCGGATCACCGAAAGGGGGAACATCGCATGGCGAAGAAGAAGACCGCGAAGAAGAAGGCGACCAAGAAGAAGGCGACCAAGAAGAAGGCCGCCAAGAAGAAGGCCGGCAAGAAGAAGGCCGCCAAGAAGAAGGCGACCAAGAAGAAGGCCGCCAAGAAGAAGGCCGCCAAGAAGAAGGCGACCAAGAAGAAGGCCGCCAAGAAGAAGGCTCGGCGGCGCCCGGCCCGGAAGGCCAGCGCCGAAGAAGAGTAGCCGAGCGCCTTCACGGCCTTCAACGGAACCGGCTCGCTTCCGTCCGCTGGGGAAGACGGGCGGAGCGGCCGGTCGCTGCGCGGGTGATCGCCTGCGCGGTCACCCTCGCGCCCGTGTGGGGCGGGGCCCCCGCCCCAACCCATTTGCTCGCGGGCGCGGACCTCTATACCCTGGGGGCCTTATGAACCTCCGCCGGCTCTGGTGGGCTGCCTGCCTGCTCCCGCTCGCGTTGGCCGCGCCGTGCGCGGCCCAGGACGAATCGTCCTGGCGGCATCATCGGCCCGACCGGCGAGTCTACGCGCCCCGGGACCTGCGCCACTCCGCCCTCGCCGGCCTCGAGGAGCGGGTGGCCCGCACCGAACGAGGCTCCGCCTGGACCTATCGGCTGCTGCTCGTGCCGCGGGCGGAGCAGACCGCGCTGCGGCTGGCCCACGCGCTGCGGGGGCGCTGGAGCGGCCAGGAGGGCTTCGACGCCGAGCGGACGTTCGTGATCGTGTGCCTGGTCGAGGAGCCCGACCTCGCGGTGTTGCCGCCGGCCGGGCTGCGCGATCGGCTCGCGCTCAGCCCCGCGCGCCTGGAGTCCGAGCTGGCCGGCTCGACCCGCAGGCGCCTCGCCGCGCTCGGGCAGCGCTCGACCGAGGATGGGCTACCGGTCGTCGCGGCCGCCCTGGCTGAGCTGGTGGAGGAGGTGGACGAGCGGCTGGGCGCGCAGGAGCGCGTCCGGGACTCGGCCCGCCTCAAGGCGCACGAGGAGTATCAGGACCAGCGCGCCCGGCTCGAGGCGCGGGCGCCCGAGCTGTCGGAGCGGCTGGAGCGGGTGGAGCTCGCGGCGCTGGACGCTGGCCGCGAGGGGCTGGACGCGACGCGCCTGCACCAGGGTCTGAGCGACGCGCGGGAGGCGTTCGCGCGCGCGCTCGACGCGCTCCCCTACGCGACGGACCGCGCCGCCGCGGCCTTCCAGGAGGCGTCGCAGCGGG
>JAWLGW010000336.1:0-6824 GCA_041690735.1 Planctomycetota bacterium | reverse complement strand
CGCGGGCCGCGCTCAGCAGCTGGCCGGCGTCGAGCTGCACCTGGCGCTGGTAGACGAGGTACAGGACCGCGCCGCCCGCGACCAGCGTCAGCCCGCCGCACAGGGCGAAGCCGAGCAGCGCCAGGAGCACGCCGCCCACGGTCCAGCCCTCACCGGCGACCGACACGGCCTCGAGCTCCACCCCCTCCACCCGCTCGAGGTTGGTGCCGTGCTCGGCCGAGAGGGCGAACGGCCCCGCCTTGAGGGCGACCACCCGCAGCTTGGGGGCGACGTAGCTGAAGGTCGCGTGGTGCTGCTTGGTGAGCTGGGAGTACTCCATGCCCTGCACGCGGCAGGTCCCGTCCACCACCGCGATCAGGTCCTCGATCCCTTGCGAGTCGAAGGTGAGCCCGGTCGAGGCCTCCATGGCGTCGAGCGCCTGGCGCAGGCCGTCGGGCAGCACGCAGGCCACCGGGTGGCCGTCGATCGGCGTGATGAACAGGTAGCCCTGCTGCTCGTAGTCCCAGCCGGCGCGGTTCTGGCGCCCCGTGATGCGGATCACCTTGCCCTCGAACTCGCCCGGATCGCGGGCGGCGGCCTGGGCGTCGATCGTGGTCTCGCCGCCGAGCTCCTCGGCCCACTCGGACCAGGCCTTGGCGGCCGCGTCCCGGCAGGCCTGCTCGCGCTTGGCCAGCGCCTCGGCGGCGGCCGCCGCCCCCTGCTCGACCTGGGTGATCCGGGCGTCGATTCGGGTCAGCGTCTCCTGCTGGGCGGCGGGGGCCAGGCCCCCGCTGCGCTGCACCGTGTCGCGGAGCCGCTTCAGGGCCCGCATGAACCGGGGGTCCTGCTCGGCGCCCTCCTCCTCGGCCCGCTCCATGAGCTCGTTGGCGAGGGCGCACACCTTGCCGCTGGCGGCCTGGCCGGCGGCCTCGATCTCGGCGAGCGCCTCCTGGACCTGCGGGTCGTCGCCGTACCGCTCGCGGGCGGGGCCGAGGTCGCCGTGGCCGAGGGCGCGCTCCACCAGCTCCACTCGGGCCCGCGTCCGATCGGCCCCGAGGTCCGCGGAGGCGAGCCACTGCTCGTACTCGGGGGCGGTCTCCTGCTCCCAGCCGGCGCTCTTCTCGCCGTAGGCCTGCTGCGTCTCGGGCCACACCTTCGCGACCCGGGCCAAGGCCTCGGCCCGGTCCTCGGCGCCCCCCATGGCCTCGAAGGCGGCGCGCACCTTGGCGATCCGCGCCCGCGTCGCCGCCTGGCGGGGGTCGTCCGCGGGGCAGCCGCTCAGCGCCTCCTCCGCCTGCTCCAGCCAGCGGGGAGCGTACTGCAGCTCCCGGCTGTCCTCGGCCAGGGCGCGCTCGATCCGGTCGAGGGGCGCGTTGGCGCGCCCGAACCGGACGGTCGCCGCGGCCGCCCGCCCCTCCTGGCGCAGCTGGCCGATCTGGCGGTCGGCCTCGGCGCGCTGCGCGGGCGTCAGCGCCTGGGCCTGCTCGGTCACCAGCAGCTCCTCGATCTTGCGCAGGCGCTCGTCCACCGCCTCGTCGACCTTCTCGTAGCCGTCGCCGCGGGTGTTGCGCTCGAGCTGGTCGCGCGCCGCCTCGAGACCGCGCTTCACCGCGTCGAGGAGGGAGCGGGCCTCGAACTGCCGGTGCCGCTCCGCCGCCTCCGCCCTGAGGCGGTCGAGCTCTCCCTGCACCGACTCCCGCGCCGCGGCGTCGGGCCCCTCCAGGGCTTGCTCGGCCCGGCCGAGGGCCTCCTGCGCCCGCTCCCAGCGGCCGACCTTGAGGTGGTCCTGGGCCGAGCGCATGAACCGCTGGGCCTTCTTGACGTCCTGGGCGGCGGCGGGCGAGGCGGCGAGCAGCGTCGCCAGCCCGGCCAGCAACAGCGCGTTGCGGGTGCTCATGGGTCTCTCTCCTGCCGGTTGGGCGGGGCGGCGGCCCCCGTCACCGCCGCCCCGCCCGGTCGGGGCTCACGAAAACTTGCTCAGCAGAACAGCGGGACGATCTGCTCGACCTGCGGCCGGCAGGCCGGCATGACCCGCTCCAGCGTCCGCTGGAACTCGGGGTGGCTCATGCCCGAGCCGAGGTAGGTCCACCGCATGGCCTGGTGCTGGGCCAGCTCCACGCGCGTGCGGTCGTCGGCCGACAGCGGCCGGCCGATCGCGCGCTCCAGGCTGGCGACGTCGAGGGCGGCCTGCTGCTTGAAGCCAGCGTCGAGGAAGCCGCCGATCTCGAGGTACTCCTCGACCGCCCGCTCCAGCTCCTCGGCGTCGCAGGTGGCGCCCAGGGCCTCCACCATGAGGGTGTCGAGCTTGGCGTGCTGCGCCTCCTCCAGCCAGTGGTTCTTGAGCAGGCTCTTGAACTTGGGGCACAGGCTGGCGTCGCTCTGCACGCCGTCGATGTAATGCCGCTGGGTCATCCACTCGATGTGCAGGATCACCAGGGCCACCGCCAGCGGGTGGTGGGCCAGCACCGCCTTGGCGATCTCGTCGGCGGGGCCGATCGCCTCGCAGCGGGCGCCGAAGTCGCGCTCGAACACGGCGGCGAAGCGCTTGAACAGCTGGATGTGCTTGGCCTCCTCGCTGGCGAACTGCAGCAGGGCCCGCACCCGGTAGTCGTCGCTGTTCAGGCGGGGCCGGGCGTGGTCGAGGACGAACGGGAGGATGAACTCCTCCGCCAGGCCGAAGGTGCACAGGTACCCGTAGCCGCGGATCTGGTTCAGCTTCAGCCGCTCCTCGGCGGAGAGGACGTCGTCGAGCAGGGCGGTGCGGGCCAAGGACTCGGGCAGGAAGGGGCGGGTGAAGTCGAAGGTCTCGTCCTCGCGCAGGACGTCGTCGAGCTCCCAGTTCACGCGGGGCGAGATCGCCAGGATCTCCGCGTAGTCGTACCCGCGCCGGCCGCCGCGGCGAGCCTCGCGCCGCCTGTCCACCTCGCTGCGAGTCAGTCGCGCTGTCGTCATGGTGTGCCTCCTGTTGGGTGTTCCTCGTTGACGAGGGACTCCTGAGCAGGGGCCGTGCCAGGGCGAGCGCGTGCGGTGAGGCGTTACAGGACAACGGCTTGAGCCGAGGTGGAGCGCGCTCCTCGGCGCGCGGCCATGCGCGCGCGCATGCGCGTCGGCGCGCTACCGGGTACGGCCGCGCACCTTGAGGTCGTACTTCTTGACCAGGCGGGCCAGGGCGTGGCGGCTGCTCAGGCCGAGCTCGCGCCAGGCGGGCTCCTGCGCGCCGTCGTGGCGGTCGAGGCAGGCCTGGACCTCCTCGGCGGTGAGGCTGTTGGGGTCGACCGGCTCCCGGTCGGACGCCCGGGCGGGCTCGGTGGAGCCCGTCGCCTCGGCGGCGGCGGGCGCAGCGACGGCCGCCCCCAGGCGGGCCGTGCCGCCGGCGCCGATCCGGGGGAAGCCGGGCCACACGTCGAGGCGGTCCTCGCGGGCGCGGGACATGGCCTCCCACAGGAGGGCCTCCAGCTCGCGCACGTGGGTGCCGTAGGGGTGACGGGCCAGGCCGCGCGCCAGGGCCGCCGTCAGCCGCGGGGCCCCGTCGGTGAAGAAGCGCCCGGCGAGCTGCGGGTCGTCCTCGGCGATCTTCTCCAGCAGGTGGCGGGCGATCAGCGGCACGTCCTCGCGGCGGGCGTCGAGGCCCGGGACCTCGATCCTCAGCTTGAGGCGCGCGAGCACGTCGGCCTTCAGCGCGCCGTCGGGCCGGTTGGTGGCGGCGATCAGGCGCAGGTCCGCCACTCGGGGGCGGGACTCGCCCAGCCGGTGGTACTCGCCGGCGTCCAGCACGCGCAGCAGGTGGGCCTGCAGCTCCACCGGCAGCTCGGCGAACTCGTCCAGGAACAGGGTCGAGCCGTGGGCCTCGCCGATCAGGCCGGGGCGCTCGGGGGAGCCGGTGTTGGGGTAGTTCTTGGCCTGCCCGAACAGCTCGGCGTCGACCAGGGTGGCGGGAATGGTGGCGGCGTTGCGCGAGATCAGCGCCTTGCTGCCGCGGGCGGAGGCGGCGTGCAGGGCCTGGGCCACCAGCTCCTTGCCGGTCCCCGAGGGGCCGCGCACCAGCACGTGCTCGGCGCGCCCCGCCAGGAAGTGGAGCCGCTCGCGCAGGGCCCAGGTCGCGGGGCTCTCGCCCACGATCCCGCAGGCGTCGGCGCGGCCCCAGGGGTGGAGCGGCGGGGCCAGGGCCGGATCGGCGAAGGGCGGCAGCACGGGGCGGCGCCAGGCGACCAGGAACAGGGCCCGCTGCGAGATCTCCAGCAGGTCGCCCGCCGAGGCGTCGGCGGTGAGGTCCACCTGCTTGACCGCGCGTCCCCGGTGCAGCAGCTCGCCGCGGCCGAGGTTCTCCACGCGGAGGCGGGTGCGCTCGCCCAGGAGCTGCAGCTGCGCGCGGGAGACGCTGGAGGTGCCCAGGGGGCCGGTGGCTTCGTTCTGCCCGGGCCGCTGCCGGACGAGGCCCAGGCGCGGGATCGGGTCGCCGGGCTCGGCCGGCGCCCGCCCCAGGGTGACCGGGGTCCCCAGCAGCTCGGGCGGGACCAGGACCACCTCGCCCACTCGCTCGGGCTCGTCGAGGGACCACAGCTGCACCAGGGCGGGCACCTTGGGGGCCGCCTCGACCGGGGCCGCGTCGACGCCGTCGGGGAGCTGAGTGGTCTCGTCGGGGTCCATCATCGGGGGGGATTCTAGCTCCCTCCCCGGCAGGAATCAGGCGCGGACGGGCTCCCGGCTCCTGGCGGCCTCGCGGCTGGCCGTCTCCTCGGCCTCGGCCTCCCGGGCCAGGACGTCGCGAATGCTCCCCTCCGCCGGCCGGCTGAAGAAGACCCGCCGGACCAGCGCCAGGCTGAAGGGCTGCCGGCGGTTCCAGGGCAGCAGGACCAGCGCTCGGGCCAGGGGGCAGTAGTCGACCGTCACCAGGGCGGTGGTGCCGAGGAGCTGGATCCAGTGGATGAACCGCAGGGGCGGGAAAAGGCCCAGGACCAGCAGGGCCAGATAGCCGCTGCGGACCTGCACCGAGAAGCTGACCGGGTCGCCGGCGCGGAGGGCGAAGTGGATCGCCTGCACCACGGTCAGGCCGATCGCCGCGGCGATCGCGTCCTGGTTGCCGAACAGCAGCCACAGCGCCAGCAGGGTGAGGGTGATCGCCCAGTACCACCACCCGACCGTCCCGACCCGCTTCTTCATGGCTGACGCCTCCCTCGACGAAGCAGAGCGAGCGGAGTGCCGAAGGCGGTGAGGCGTCAACTCGTTGCCGCGTCGTCTCGCCGGTGGCGCGCGCATGCGCGGCGCGCCAGGTCCGTCACCGGACTCCGAGCGGGACACGCACCGTCGTCACGGGCGCGTCGGTCAACTCGACGTCGACCGCGAAGGGGCCGAGGTCCGAGGTGCCCTCCAGGCGGTAGCGGCCGGGGGCGCCCAGCTCCAGCTCCAGGGCGGGCCGATCGGCGCTGATCGTGAACGAAGCGGGCTGTCCGCGGAGGTCTCGGAGCATGTCGGGGAAGGGGAGCAGCTCGACCGGCAGCAGCGCCGCGGCCGCGCACACCTGCTCGCCGGGAGCGAGGACCCGCGGCAGCTCCCACTCCAGCCGCAGGCGCCGGGCCGTGACGTCCAGGCGCGACCGCCCGGGCGCTTCGAAGCGCCCGATCACGGCAGGGGCGCCCAGGGGTTCGCTGTGGCGAAGCAGCGCCGTGTAGCGGCCGGGCTCGAGCAACAGGCGGTGGAGCCCCTCGTCGCCGGCGGAGCTGCCTGCGAGGCTGTGTTCGTTCACCAGCACGAGATACTCGCTCGTCGCGTACTCGTCGGCCGGAGCACCCTCTCGATCCTGCCCGACCACCTCCAGCACGACCTCCTGCGTCGGCAGCTCGGCCGCCACGGTCAGCGGCGCGCTCGGCACGTTGAGGTGGTCGAGCAGCCGTCGGTAGCCAAACGGCACATCGAGGAAGAGCTGGTAGCGCCCGGCCGGCAGGTCACCGGCGAAGCTGCCGTCCTCGCGCAGATCCAGGCGGTGCGCGAGGCCGCAGGCCTCGACCGCGAACAGCTTGCGCGCCTCCCCCGGGGGGAGGTTCCCCGTCAGGCGTCCCTCCACCTGATGGAGAGTGGGCCGCTCCACCTCGAGGCGCACCAGGGCGCCCGGCTGGAGGTCCACGCGACGCTGCGTCGACCCATTCGGAGGCGGCGCGTCCTCCTCGATCGGGAACTCCGCGATCGTGACGTCGAGGGGCCCGGGCGGCAGGTGCGGGAGCCGCAGGGGGACGCCCACCTCGACGCCGATCCCGGCCGACGTCGGCAGGTCGGTCAGGAGCGCCGACAGCGCGGGGCGACCGGGCGCGGACAGGGCCACCTGGACGTGGCCGCTTCGCCCGTGCACCAGGAGCTCCAGGGTGGCCATGGGCTGGAGGTCGATCGTCACCTCCGCGTCGAGGCGGGCCACCACGCTGCCGTACGCGTAGCCGCGCGCCACCGCGACGACCCGCCAGTGGGGCAGCTCGTCGGACGGCAGGCGCGGCAACGTGAAGCGCCCGTCGGCGTCGCTGATCATCTCGAACCCGCCATCGCGGAACGACGGGTCGGCCAGCACCTCGGCCACCAGCTCCGGCGGCGGGGGACGCCAGGCCACCCAGGCGTCGGGAATGGGCGCGTGGGTCCGGGCGTCGCGCACCAGGCCCCGCACCGGGGGCAGGCGCTGAGGCTCCGCGGGCGTGGAGGAGGTCGCCTTCTCCCGCGCCCGGGGCGGAGGCGCGGTCCGACCGGGGAAGGGCGGACGCTGCTCCGGGCCGAGCGGGGCGTCCCCTGCGAGCTCCGGCAGCGCGTCCTCCACGTCGAGGGGGAGCTCGGCGGGCGGGAGGCCGGCCCGGAAGGTCTGCCGCGCC
>JAWLGW010000335.1:0-6825 GCA_041690735.1 Planctomycetota bacterium | reverse complement strand
GAAGCCGCCCGCCATGAAGGTGGGGCTGTCGGGGTCGGCCAGCACGGCGCCGTGCTCGGGGGGCAGGCTGAACCGCTCCTGCAGCGGGTCGTAGTCGAGGTACTCGGCGGCAGCCAGCGCCGACAGCCACTCCCGCAGGTTGCGAGCGCTGAGGCCGGTCCTGGCCGCCAGCTCCTCCGCGGTCACGGGGCCCTGGGCCGCGAGGGCCTCGAACAGCCCCAGCCGGTCGCCGAGCAACACCAGCGCGGCGCTCATGGCCGCCCCCATGTCGCCCACCGCGCGGTGCACGAAGGCCTCCTGCTTGGTCGGATCGAGGCGCAGCTGCTGGGTCGAGGTCGTCATGGTGAACTCCTTAGGTCTATACCGACTGGTCGGTATGGTGGCGGCAAAAATTGAGAGATCAGGCTGCGGGCGCCCTCTCGAGCCAGCCCTCGATCGAGGCGCGGAAGGTGCGGATGGCGGTCAGGATCCGCTCGGGGTCCTGGTGCATGCGGGCGAGGACGATGCTGCCCTCGATCGCCGACAGGTAGTGCTCGGCCAGGGCGGGCGCCGCCGGTCCGCCGCGCTGCGCCACGGGCGCGAACAGGGGGAGCAGGTTCTCCGCCAGGTGAGCGAACATGCCGCTGATCTCCTCCCGCAGGCGGGGCTGCGTCTGGGCGATCTCGGTGGCCAGGCCGCCGAGCAGGCAGCCGTTCGACCACAGCAGCATCGCCTTCTCCTCGGTGGTGTCGAGGAACCGGCGCAGGCGCCGGACCGGATCGCGCACGCCCTGGATCGGCCCGAACAGCTCGGCGCTGCCCCGCTCGTAGTAGGCGCGCAGCGCGGCCAGGGTCATCTCCTCCTTGCTGGCGAAGAAGTGATAGAAGCTGCCCTTGCTCACCCCGGCCGTGGCGCAGATCTCGTCCACCGTGGCGCTGGTGTAGCCCTTGGCGGCCATGACGGTCTGCGTGGCGGCGATCAGCTTGTCCTTGGCGCTCATACTTCGACTATACCGACCGGTCGGTATGGCACAAGGGGCCGGGAGGCGAGTTTCGGGTAACTGCTGGCGGGACCAGAGCCTCGCGGCGGAGGGTTCGTGTGGCGCGCGGGTTCGTCGCTCCGGTTCCAGGGGCGAGCCGGAGTTGGAATGCGAGCCGTGCGCCAGTACGCCACCCTGCCGCCCTCGCGCCGGGAGGAAGCAGGAGCGAATGAGGAGAGGGACGACGGCAGTCACCGTGATCGCGCTGATGGCGACGGCGGGATCCGCGCTGGCGCAGGAGGCGGGGCCGCAGGACGCCGGGCCGCTGTATCGGGAGGCGGCGGGCCGCTGCGGCGCCATGTTCGAGGGGGCCAGCTTCAGCGGAGGGACCCGGGAGGAGCCCGACCGTCGAGCGCCGGCAGGGTGGGGTGCCGCGGCCGGAGCGGGTGCCTGTCGAGCTGCGGACGGACCCCTGCACCGGCGAGCCGTTCCGGCTGATCGACGAGGACGGTCGGCGCGTGGTGCGCGCGGGGGCCGGCGCCTACCGGCTCACCCTTCCGCTGGGCCCGCCGCGAGGCTGAGCGTCGCCTCCTCGAGGCCTGGCGCGGCGACCGCCGAGACGCCTGGGAGCGCGCCCAGCGCGCCCCAGGCGGCGAGGCCGCCCGGCTCGGGCCCGAGCTGCACCCACAGCGCGCCCGGGCGCTCCTCGCCGCCCGGGCGCCACCGCAGGGCCGTCACGCCGGGCGGCAGCTCGGGCGGCTCCGCGCCCGGGGCGACCTCCAGGCGGCGCACCGTCTCGAGCAGCGCGGCGGGCGGACCGCCGAAGCGGAGGCGTCCGCCGCTCAGCACCAGCAGCCGGTCCCGCAGCCGGTCCACCCGCCCCTCCAGGCGGTGGGGGTGCGCGGTGAGCAGCAGGAGCGGGACCTCACCCCGCTCGGCGAGGGCGTCGTCGAGCAGCGCCTGGTGCTCGGCGGCGTCGAGGTCCGCCGGCTCGTCGAGCACCAGCAGCGCCGGGCGGTGCGACAGCGCCAGCGCCAGGGCCAGGCGGGCCCGACCGAAGGGCGCCAGCTGCTCGATCCGCCGGCGGGTCGGTACGCCCCACCGGGCGAGGAGCGCGAAGAAGCGCTTCCGCTGCCAGCGCGGGTACAGGTCGCCCGCCAGCCCCTGGAGGGCGAGCGCGTCGAGGAACGGATACAGCTCGATCCGCTGCGGGACTGCGCCGACCGCGGCCCGCGCCGCCAGGGGCTGTCGCCCAGGATCGATCCCGGCCACTCGCAGCTCGCCCGCGGTGCGGCGCTCCAGCCCCAGCAGCAGGTCGAGGAGCGCGCTCTTGCCCGCGCGGCGGGGGCCGTACAGGCCCACCACGCCGCGCGACAGCTCGAGGTCGAAGGCATCCAGCACGGCGCGCTCGCCGCGGGGCCCTCTCCGCCGGAGGGTGAGCCCTCGCGCCACCAGGGCGGGAGCCGCAGGCGGGGGGGGCTCTGGCGCGGGCGATCCGGCGGCGCCGGCCGGCGTGGCCTCACGCAGCGGCAGGGCGGCGGGATCCTGTTCCGCATCGTCCGGGTCCGCGTCGTCCTCGGCCTCGGGCGGCGCCTCCGCCACCTAGCTCCTCCGGAGCACCAGGACCGTCAGGCCCTCCAGCTGCTCGTCGTCCGCCTGCTCGGCCAGGGCGTCGACCAGCCGCTTGGCGACCTCCTGCGGCGGGTGGGCCGGGACGGCCAGGCGGGCGACCAGCGACGCCAGCGCCTCTCGGGGACCCCCGACGCCGGGCAGCACCCGCCCGGCCGCGGCGGTGGTCAGGATCGCCTGATCGCCCGGCTGCAGGGCGAGGTCGCGCTCGGCCGTCTGGAAGATCTCCTCCTGCCCGACGGGAGGGGCGAGGGCCTCGAACACCTCCACCGCTCCGTCGGCGCGACGGACGAGGAGGGGGGGGTGCCCGCCGCCGGCGAAGCGGAGAGCGCCCGTGGTGGGGTCGTAGCGCAGCAGCGTCAACGCCACCCGATCGACGCAGCCGTCTCTCCGGAGGCCCAGCGCGAGCTGCGCCAGGAGGTCGCTGGTGCGCGGCAGGGCCTCGACCAGGGCCCGCAGGGCGCCGCGGACCTCCGCCTGTCCGAGGAGGGACACCAGGCTCCGCTCGCCGCGGCGCCGCAGCCCGCGCGGCGGCGGGGCGGCGGGGTCGGGCACGTCGCCCAGGGCGAGGTACAGCTCGCGCCGACCCGCCCGCGGCGGTCCCCACACCGCGTCCCAGAAGTCGGCGCCCACGTCGGCGGTGGGCGCGGTGGCGCGGCCCACCTCGAGGCCCTCCACCTCCGGCAGGACCTCCGCGTGCAGGAAGCTGCGCAGGTCGCGCGCCACCCGGCGGGCCCCGGCGCCGCGCTCCTCGCGCCGCACCTCCTCGAGCATGAGGCTGCCGGTGAGGGCGCGCCCCGTGACGTCGGCCAGGTGCTGCAGGGCCTCCAGCTCCTGCGAGCCCTCGGCGGCGGGCGCCGCCAGGTCGTGCAGGACCAGCGCCCCGTGGATCGATCCGCGGGCGCGGATCGGCACGGCCACCAGCCGCCGCTCCTCGTGCACCACGCCGCGGGTGGTCAACACGCGCGCGGCGCCGCGCTGGCAGCGCTCCAGCGCCTCGCCCTCGCAGGCCACCGCGGCGGTGACCGTGAGGTCGTCGGGGCCGGAGCCCAGGGCGAGCAGCGCGCCCCGCGCCTGGAAGAACGGCTGGGCCCGCTCCACGGTCAGCTCGAGCAGCTCGGCCCGGCTCTTGGCGTCGAGCAGCGCCAGCGTGGCCACCGCCAGCAGCTCGTAGGGCTTCTGGTGACGGACCTTGACCGTCTCGACCGCCTGCGTCTGGCGCCGGTCGTGGAACGGCCGGCCGACGTTGGCCGTGGGGCGGCGGCGGCCGATCGAGGGGGTGTCGGCGCTGCGCTCGTTCGGATCGCTGGCCGGGGCCGCCAGGGCGATCGCCGGGTCGCTGCGCAGGTCGGGCGGGCGCTGGGTGTGGAAGGTCAGGAAGGTGCGGCCGATCTTGATCCGGTCGCCGTCCGAGAGCAGGTGAGGGCCGATCGCGGGCTCCCCGTTGACCAGGGTCCCGTTGCGGCTGTTGCAGTCGCGGACGGCGTAGCCCGCGGCGTGGCGCTCGATCTCGCAGTGGAACCGCGACAGCTTGGGGTCGAGCAGCTCGATCACGTTCTGCTCGGCCCGGCCGATCGTGGTCAACGCCAGCGACAGGCGCACGTGCTCGCGCGTCTGGTCGGGGTGGACGATCGTCAGCCAGCCCTGCTCGGGAACGGCCACGGGGTCCTCTAGCTGATGACCTGCTCGAAGATCCGCGACAGGTCCTTGGTGATGTTCTTCTCGTGGGCCTCGAGGGTGCCGCCGCCGATCTCGAGCAGCTTGGCGTCGCGCCACAGCCGCTCGACCACGTACTCGCCCACGTAGCCGTAGCCGCCCAGGACCTGCATGGCGTTGTCCGCGACCTCCTTGCCCATGGTGGTCGCCACCAGCTTCACCCCGTCCGAGTCGATCCGGTTGCCCGGCTTGTCGAGGTCCATGCGGCGGGCGGTGTCGTACACGTAGGCCCGCGCCGCCTGCCAGGAGGCGTAGCTGCGGGCGATGTAGCGCTGGATCTGCCCGAACTCGCGGATCGGCTTGCCGAAGGCCTGCCGCTCGTTCGCGTACTGGCACATGGCGCGCAGGCAGCGCATGCCGATCCCCAGCGACATGGCGGCCAGGGTGAGGCGCTCGATCTCGAGGTTGCGCATCATGTGGAGCATGGAGTCGCCCTCCTGCCCCAGCCGGTTGGCGACGGGGACCCGGCAGTCCTCGAACACCAGCTCGGCGGTGGTGGAGGCGCGCATGCCGCACTTGTCGCGGATCTTCTGCCCCTTCTCGAAGCCGGGGAAGCCCTTCTCGACGAGGAACGACGACACGCGCCCGCCGGTCTTGGCGTACACCAGGAACACGTCGCCCAGGGTGCCCTCGGCGATCAGCCCGTTGGTGATCCACATCTTGCGGCCGTTGAGCACGTACTCGTCGCCGTCGCGCACCGCGGTGGACTGCATGCCGAGCACGTCGGTGCCGACCTCGGGCTCCGACATGCACATGCCGCCCACCCACTCGCCCGAGACGACCTTGGGGAGGATCCGCGCCCGCTGCTCGTCGTTCGCGTTGCGGTAGAAGTTGTTGACGAACAGCATGGAGTGGGCGAGGTACGCCAGGCAGAAGCCCGGGTCCGAGGCCGACAGCTCCTCGTGGACCAGCACCGCGGCCACCGCGTCCATGCCCGCGCCGCCGTGCTCGTCGCCGACCGTGATCCCCAGCAGGCCCAGCTCGCCCAGGCGGCGGAACAGGGGCAGGTTGAAGGTCTCGGTGCGGTCGCACTCGGCGGCCTGCGGCTCGACCTCGCGCTGCACGAAGTCCCGCACCATGCGGCGGAGCATCTCGTGCTCCTCCGTCGGGTTGTAGAGGTCGAAGCCGTAGTCGAGGGTCGCCTGCTCGCTCATGGGGGGCCTCCAGCGGGGGCTGCGTCCTACCACGAGGGCGCCGCACGCGACAGGGCGCGTGGTGGTGCCAACCCGCCAGCCGCGGTATAGCATGGCCTGCGAGCCATGGAGATCTTCAAGGAGTTCCGGGTCGAGGCCGCCCACCGGCTGCCGAACCTGCCGGCGGGGCACAAGTGCGCCCGCCTGCACGGGCACTCGTTCCGGATCGCGGTCCACGTGCGCGGCGAGGTCGATCCGCGGCTGGGGTGGGTGGTGGACTTCGCCGACATCTCGGCGGCCTTCCGCCCGCTGCACGAGGCGCTGGACCACAACTACCTCAACGAGGTCGAGGGGCTGGAGAACCCGACCAGCGAGCACCTGGCTCGCTGGATCTGGTCGCGGCTGGCGCCCGACCTGCCGGGGCTGTCCCGAGTGGTCGTGCGCGAGACGTGCACCTCGGGCTGCGTGTACGAGGGCGACTGAGAGGGAGCGTGTATGACGGGAATGATTGCTTCGGGGGTGATGCTCCTGGTCCTGGGCGTGCCGCTGGTGGTCCTGGGCGTGCACCTCAAGAAGAACCCCTCGGCCGCGACGGCCAAGGGGAAGAAGCGCAAGAAGAAGTCCGGCGGCGAGGCCGCGCCGCCACCCAAGGGGGTCGGCTCGCTGGTGTGGGGGGGCGCCGCCTTCAGCCTGCTCGGCGTCGGCCTGCTGGTGGCGGGCCTGCTCAAGGGCGCCTCGTAGCCTCAGATCCAGTCGACGTCGCCGTCCCCCTCGAGGGCGTCGCCGTGGCGCAGGACCCAGGCCTGGGTGAGGAGCGCCAGCCGCTCGGCCAGCGCGCGCGCCTCGTCGGCGATCGGCTCCAGCGCGCGGTCCTTCTCCTGCTCCTCGAGCACGCGGCTCATGGCGACGAGGACGTTCGGCAGGTGCTGCGCGCGCAGCAGGGTCTCGACCGCGGCGCGTCGGGCGTCGGCGCCGGTCGCCTGCTCGAGGTCGAGGTCCGCCAGCTCGTCGAGGGTCGTCAGCTGGGCGCCGACCACGCTCTCGGCGCGCCCCAGGATCCCGTCGAGGTCGGCGGGATGGGCGCGGCGGAACCGCTGGACCAGCGCGCGCATGCGCTGGACGTATTCGTCTCTCCAGCGGTTGAGGATGGGGGGCAGCTCCTCGCTCATCCCTGCGAGTGTACCCCCCGCGCCGGTTCCGGTGGTCAGCGGCCGCCGAGTCGGTCATACTCCCGCGGTTGCGCGGGAGCGGGGATCCCATGGCCAAGACGATCAAGATCGACCTGCAGACGGGCGAGGTCCGCGTCCCGGGGCCCGGCGACGGGGCCTCCGCCGACGAGAAGGACGCCGCGACCCTCGCGTTGACCGGCGAGGTGGCGGCGGAAGTCGA
>JAWLGW010000334.1:0-6835 GCA_041690735.1 Planctomycetota bacterium | reverse complement strand
GGGCACCACCGCATCGCCGGGTCGCGCCCAGCGCGCGGCCGAGTGGTACCGCGACCTGCTGACGGGCGCCGGCTGGGAGGCCGAGGCCCGCGCGCTCCGGCCGTGAGCTCCCGCTACGCGCCGGGCCCCGTCGTGCGCAGGCGGGTGAGGAGCTGCGCGTACAGCGCCGCCACCACCGTCCCGCCCACCACGAAGGCGGCGCTGAGGGTGAGCAGGGCCGCCAGCACCAGCTCGACCTCGGGGTCGGGGCTGGCCAAGGTGGTGGTGGCCATGGCGAGCAGCGCGATCCCCACCAGGAGCTGCGTCCCGGCCAGCGCGGCCAGGATCACCCGCGTCCGGCGCAGGTTGGGGTCGGAGAACCGGCGCGGCACCGCCGCCACCGTCGCCAGCCGGTAGGCGGCCGGGGTCGACAGCACCAGCGCCACCCCATAGGCGATCAGCGCGATCGGCAGCAGCACCGCCGCGGGCGCGACGCCGAGCACGGCCAGGATCGCCAGGCAGCAGCCGGCGGCTCCGGCTACGACCTCGACCGCGATCCCGCCGCTCAGCTGGACGCGGGCCGTCTCGTAGCGCCGCCGCAGCAGGCTGGCGAGGTTGCCGTAGCGGCTGCCGAGCGCCGCCCCCTCCACCAGCAGGACGCCGCCCAGGATCAGGGCGGAGACGCCCGCCAGCGCCACCGGCATGGCGCCCACCAGCGCGGCGAGCGCCAGCGCCCCAGCCACCATGCCGCCCAGCACCTCGACGGCTCCGGAGAGCGCCACCAGGCTGAAGGTCACCTCCTCCCGTTGCTCGGCGCGGGTGCGCTCGGCGGTGCTCCGGTCCTGCTGCTCGTCGGGCAGGCGCCTGCGCGTCGCCGCGCCGACGCCGCCGCGCCGGTCGTCGGGGCTGCTGTTGCGGTCGACCACCTCGGACCTCCTGCGCGTCAGCGCTGCTTGAGCACCCCCGTGAACTTCGCCGCCAGATAGCCGCCGCCGACCAGCAGCCCCGCGCCCAGGATGAGCACCGCCGTCAGGACCAGGACCTGCCAGGGCCCGGTCAGGACCAGCGCCAGGACGCCCAGGGCGACCGCGGTCAGCCCCAGCAGCACCTGGCCCGCCGAGACGCCGATCAACGCCGAGCGCATGGCCTCTTGTTCGATCGTGCGGGCGGGGTGCGGCACGCCCGCCAGGCGATAGGTCGCCCCGGTCGCCAGCAGCAGGGTGGCGCCCAGCCCGATCACCGCCACCGGCAGCAGCACCGTCGGCGCCACCCCCAGGAGCGCCAGCCCCGCCAGCAGCACGGTGCCGAACCCGCCCAGCAGCTCCGCGCTCAGCCCGCCGCCCAGCTGCGCGCGCGCCGCCCGGTGGCGCTGCTCCATGAGCTGCAGCAGCGAGGCGTAGCGCGAGGAGAGGGCGGCGCCCTTGGCCGCGAGCCCCAGCCCCAACACCAGCGCGCCGACCGCGCCCACGGTGAAGGCCAGGCCCCCGCGGGCCAGGCCCGCCGCGGCCAGCGCCACCGCCGCCAGCCCCACCGCCGCCTCCAGCAGCCCGCCGCCAGCGCCGACCCGATAGGTGAGCCGCTGATCGTCGGGCCAGGCGGCGCGCTCGCGCTCGCTCTCGACCGCGCGGGCGGGGGCCTCGCTGCTCGCGCGGTCCTCGGGGGGCAGTCGGTCGACCATGACGCTTCCTCCTCCCGGCCAGCGTATGCAGGGCGCGTGCCGCGCCGGGAAGTGCTGCGCTCCTCCGCCCCCAGCGGACGCGGCTGTCCCCCAGGCCGCGGCCGTTCGGCCCGCGGCCGGTCGCGCCTGACGCACCTCGCCGGAGCGAAGAGTGAGCTCGAGGAGCGACGCCGCGCTTGCCGGTCGGCCCTACTCCGCCGCGGAGGAGGCGGTCGCCGCCCCGCCGCGCTGAGACAGCCACCAGCCGACGGTCGCCAGCACGAAGGCCAGCTCGGCGCCGTAGGCGACGTTGAGCGCCAGCTGCGCCCCGTGGGTGAAGCCGTAGCTGTGCAGGCCGACCCCCAGGAGGTTGACGCCCCACCAGGAGAAGGCGACCACCAACCCGCCCAGGACGGCGAGGACGCACAGGCCGTAGGCCTTGATGTACCCGCCCAGGCGCGCGTGGAGCATCACCAGCTGCCACAGCACGATCATGAGGGCCCCGTTCTCCTTGGGGTCCCAGCCCCAGAACCGGCCCCAGGAGTCGTTGGCCCAGATCCCGCCCAGGATCGTGCCCACGGTGGAGAAGATCACCGAGAAGCCGATCACGCCGTACACCATGCGGGCCAGGTCGCGGTAGAAGCCCGGGTCGTCCTTGCGCAGGCCGAGCAGCTTGCCCCCCAGCCACACGTGGGCCAGGGCGGAGGCGAGCAGACCCGCGGCGTAGCCGAGGGTGACCGTGGTCACGTGGGTCGACAGCCAGAAGTTGGTGTCGAGGACGGCGCGCATGGCGCCCATGGTGTCCCCGGCCTGCACCGCCTCGGTGAACTCGTACCGGTTGGCGAGGAACAGCCCGGCGCAGCCCAGGACCGCCGCCACCGCCAGGGCGATCCGGCGGCGGTTGACCCACTCCAGGAACAGGGCGGTCATGACCGAGGTCCCGGTAATGAACAGGATCGTCTCGTACAGGGTGGTCACCGGCGGGCGGCCGCGGATCACGCACCGCAGGGTGACCCCGATCGTCAGCAGCAAGGTGGCCAGGGAGAGGAACGTCCAGGCCCCGGCCACCGGCCAGCGGGCCTTCGGCCACAGCCAGCCGGCCGCGACCGCCACGAAGCCGAGCAGATACAGATACAGGGCCCGGTAGAAGAAGTCGCCCTTGTAGAAGAACACCTCCAGGGGCACCGCGTCGTACTGCCCCTGGGCGGCGGCGAGGCCGGTCAACCCCTCGTGGACCTGACCGAGCTGCCGCTTGAAGGCCTCGGGCTCGTCCTTGGTCGCCTCCAGCCGCTCCAGCCCCTCGAGCAGCGCGAGGTGCTGCTCAGGGAGCGGCGCCTCGCCGAAGCTCTGCTGGATCAGGTCGAACGGGCTCAACCACCGCTCCTCCTCGGGGTGGTGGTGGCCGGTGTGGTCGTCGTGATCGTGGGGCGGCGGGGGGAACAGCGCCACCGAGGCCGCCCGCTGCCCCGCCTGCATGAGCCGGTCGACCAGGGCCTGGATCGCCTGGTTCTCCTGGGCCGGGTCGCCGCCGCCCGAGTTGGCCCGGGTCCACAGGGCGCGCACCGCCGGGCCCCGCTCCAGGACGTCCGACAGCGAGGCCGGCTGGCCCGGAGGGAAGATCCCCTGCAGCCCCGGGGAGCCGTGCACCGGGTACTCGCCCCGGGCGAAGTCGAGGAAGTGCAGCAGCGCCTCGAACTCGGTCACGTTCTGGTACAGCTGGAGCGTCTGCCGCTCGACCGGGCCCTGGTCCTTGCTCGGGATCTGCGAGTACTGCCGGGCCAGCCCCTCCAGCCGCTGGAGCCCGGGCTCGAGCGCCGCGTAGCTGTAGCGATCGCGCTTCTTGGCGGCAGACAGGCCGATCGCGGTCAGCACCTCGTCGTTCTCGATCAGGAAGGTCGGGTGCTGCTTGGCCCGCTCCGGATACAGGAGCGTCTCCAGCAGCCACGGCACGGGCGTGAGCGTGCGGCCGTCCTCGGTCCGCACCGAGCGCTTGCCGTTGAGCTTGAGCAGCTTGAACCCGGCGAAGGTATCCAGGGGCTTGATCCGGCCGCCGTCCTGCACGGGCAGGGTGGCGAACAGGCGCTGCGTCTCTGAGTCCCAGGTCCGCGCCTGACCCGTGGCCTCGCCGGCCGGCTCCGCCCGCAGCACGGCCGGCGCCGCGAGGGCGACAGCGGCCAGCGCCAGGGTGATCGCGCCGAAGGGACGCCCCCGCCGCCAAGCCGCTCGTACATGCTCGCTGCTCATGCCCGCTCCTCCTCGCCAGGTCCCTGCGGAGCCTCGTCGGCCGCCCCCTCCGGCGCGGCCTCACCCGCGTCGTCGCGCGCCGCGACCGCTGCGGCCCCCGCGCTCGGCTCCGACGACAGCCGCTTTCGCTGCCCCCGGATGTAGCGGGTCAGCTTCTGCCCGAACGCGATGATCATGCCCACAGCGATCACGATGCACCCGATCAGCGGCCACTGGTCGGAGGGGTTGCGCACCACCGCGAACACCGAGAACGCCGGCGCCCCCGGCGGCAGGTTCTCGCCCGGGCCGTAGGAGGCCTGGAACAGCACGTAGCCGCTGTGGCGCAGGGGCTCGTTCATGGAGATCTTGACCGGCGTCTCCACCCCGTCCTCGACCCGCACCACCTGGCTCGCGTAGGTCTTGGGGATGTTGGTGCGGGGATAGAACTCCCAGTTGAAGCGCTCCAGGCGGACGGTGAACGGCATCTTGAAGCGCCGCTTGCGCATGTCGACCGCCCACCGCTTGCCGCCCGCCTCGAAGGTGAACGGGTAGCGGTCGTAGCCCCACAGGATCCCCTGCTGCGGCGCTTGCCCCTCCACGTGCGCCGTGACGTACACGCCGGCGAGGTTCCGCTCGGCCTCCTTGTCGAGGTCGAGGGGGCGCAGGGCCCACCCGTCGATCACCGGGAAGGGCGACTGCCACATGGGCCCCTTGGGGAGGGGCCGGCTGTTGGGGGCGTAGTGGGAGAAGGTGAGCCGGAAGGGCAGCGCGTCGTCCACGAAGGTCGGCGTCCCCTCGCCCCTGGCGCCCCGCAGCGCCTCCTCGCCGACGATCCACTCCTGCAGGTCGCGGGTGCGGGAGGCCTCCCACACCGCCACCTCCCACTCGTAGTAGCTGACGTAGTCGTCGCTCTCGGCGACGTACTGCTCGTCGGCGCCGAAGTTCGCCCGGACGTACTGCTCCAGCTCGCTGACCCGCCCCGCCTGCGCCAGCTGCAGGTTCCCGTCGTCGGAGAACTTGAGCTTCACGAACCCCGCGGCGAACAGGATCAAGATCCCCACGTGGGTGACGATCACGCCCACGGTCTGCTTGCTCTTGCGGATCCGCACCAGGCCCCCCAGGACCAGGTTGATCGACAGCAAGATCAGCAGCAGGTACACCCCCGGGAGCGGGATCGGCACCACGCCGCCCAGCTCGTGCACCAGGAACAACGACTCGAAGTACTTCTTCTGGACCTCGAACAGCCCGTGGTCCACCTGCTCCAGGGTGCCCAGGAAGGTGAGCAGGAACAGGAGGAGCAGCAGGACGCAGGCCAGCGCGTAGGACGCCAGCCCCTCGTAGATCGCCTTGCCGACGGCGCGGGCGCTCACGGCAGCCTCAGCGAGGTGCACAGGCTGGCGAAGCGCTCCCGCTCGCCCTCGATCGCGACCCGCGGGCCGACCAGCTTCACGAACAGCGTCTCCTCACCCTGCGCCACGATCGCCCCCAGCAGCATCCAGTCGGCGTGGGTGCCGCCCCGCAGGTCTCCGTAGGTCCCGGCCAGCTCCACCCAGGTGGCGGGCTGCCCCAGCACCGCGTCCCCGACCTCCGCCCGCGCCGGCTCGGCGTCGCCGAACTGCCGCCGCCACGACGCGAGCGTCTGCTCCGCGCCGGCGACGGGGCCGCGCAGGGCGCCCACGTAGCACTCCGCCTCGGGGGCGGCGTCGAGGGCGAAGGTCAGCGCGCGCATGGACCCGGCCGGGTCGGGCACGCGCCGCCAGCCCGACGGCAGGTCGAAGCCCAGCTCCCCCTCACCGCTCGCGCCCGCCGACGGTCCGACCGCCGGGTGCCCCGGCGGCAGGGCCGCGCCCGAGTCGGCTCCGCCGCTGGCCGGCGGAGGCGCGTCATCGCCGCTCGGCGGCGCTCCCGCCTCGTCGATCACGTCCTGCCGGATGCGCAGCGACTCGAGGAAGGCCTCCAGCCGCGGCCGCTGCTCCGCGACCACCTCGGCGGGGCCGGTCATCTTCACGAACAGGGTCCCGTTGGACGCGGCCAGGATCACCCCCACCATGGCCCAGCCCTCCCGGACCGGACCGCCCATGCCGCTGAAGGCGCCCTCCAGCTCCACCAGCACGCCCGGCTTGCCGAGCACCTCGCGGCGCGGCAGGGCCTCGATCGCCTCGTCCGGCAAGGCCGGCAGGGCCATCTGCTGGCGCCACCGGTTGACGTTGGCGACCAGCCCGCCGCCCGCGCCCCCCAGGAAGGTGAGGTAGCACTCCGCCTCGGGGTGGCCCGCCTGCAGGTTGACCAGGCGCATGGAGGTCGGCGGCTGCTCGGTCCAGCCCGCGGGCACCTCCCAGGCGAAGGGGAGCTGCTGGGGCGGCGCCGGCGCGCTCGGCTGCGCCGGACCGCCCGCGTGACCCGCGGCGGGAGCCGCCATGCGGAACCGCGCCTCGAGGGAGGCGCCCGGCTTCACCTCGGCGCTGGCCCGGCTGGCCACCCGAGTGCGCGTGTACGCGCGGGGGCCGCTCGGCTCGTCGCAGCCCGCGACGAGGAGGAGGAGCGCCGCGAGGCCGCCCGTTGAGACCCTGCGGAGGTCGAGCACGCCTGAACCTTTCGGCTGGTCGCGGCCAAGGGAGCCGCGGTCTGGGGCCGAACGTACTCGCTCCCTGAAGCGGCGTAAAGCTACGGGGCGAGCGATTTGCAGGGGAGACCCGCCGGCGAGGGCGGCCAAGGTCGAGCGGGAGCCGCCCCCCGGAGGAAGAGGCCGCCATGACCTGGATCCGTCACTACTGGTACGCGATGCGCACCAGCTACTGGTTCGTGCCGGCCCTCCTGTGCCTGGCCGCGATCGGGCTCGCCCTGGCGGCCGGGGAGCGCGACCCGCGAGTCCAGGACCGCGGGGCCGAGGGCTGGGCGTTCGTGTTCACGGGGCGCGCGGGCGCTGCCCGCGAGATCCTCGGCACCATCGCCAGCTCGATGATCGGCGTGGCCGGG
>JAWLGW010000333.1:0-6836 GCA_041690735.1 Planctomycetota bacterium | reverse complement strand
CGGCCGGGTCCTGGGCGTCTCGGGCGGCCTGGAGCGGTTGTTGGCCTGGCGCTCCGAGGAGCGCGCGCGCCGGACCGAGCTCGCCATGGCGCGGGAGCGGGCGTCGATCGAGCAGGCGCTGGTGGCGGCGACCCTGGAGGAGTTCGGCTGTGAGGCTTCGGCGGGTGGGACCCCCCGGGCGCTGGAGGCCGCGCCGCCCGACGCGACGGCGACGCCGCGGGTGCGTCCGCCGGTGACCCTGTACCTCGTGTTCCTGCTGTGCCTCGCCCTGGGCGGCGCGCTCGGTGGCGCGCTCAAGGGCACCCTCGCCCTGCGCACCACCCTGGGCGCCGAGTTCGAGGTGGCGATCGGCGCCGGTCCCGTCGCCCTCCTCGCGTTGGCCGTGGGGGGCCTGCTGGTCGGCTTCGGGACCCGCATGGCCGCGGGCTGCACCTCGGGTCACGGGCTGGTCGGCTGCGCGCGGGTGCAGAAGGCCAGCCTGCTGGCGACCGCCGCGTTCTTCGCCACCGGGGCGGCGGTCTCGATGCTGCTGGTGAAGGTGTCGTCGTGAGCGGCGCCCGCGACCACGCCCTGGCGGGCACCCTCGGCCTGGCGCTGGGGGCCGCGCTCAGCCTGATCGGCTTCACCGACTGGGGCGAGGTCAACCGCATGTTCCGCTTCGTCGACCTGCGGCTGCTGTTCACCTTCGCCGGGGCCGTCGCGCTCTCCGCCCTCGCCTACCGCCTGCTGGGTGACGCGGGCGCCGAGGGGCGCAAGGTCCTGCACCCCGGCGTGGTCCCAGGCAGCATCCTGTTCGGGATCGGCTGGGCTGTGTCGGGCGCCTGCCCGGCGATCGCGCTCGTCCAGGTGGGCGAGGGGCAGGTGGCCGCGCTGGCCACGCTCGCCGGACTCTTGGCAGGGACCGCCCTGTATCGGCCGGCGCACGCCCGCCTGTTCAAGTGGGACCGCACGGGAGGCTGCGCTTAGTCTCCTACGCCACCTTCGTCGCCGGGAGCACGAGCCGGAACACGCACCCCGCGCGCTGGCCGTCGTCGCGGGTCAGCCGGCCGCCGTGAGCCTGGGCGATCGCGTCCGCGATCTTGAGCCCCAGGCCCATGCTCCACCCGCCGCGGCGCGGCGGGGAGGCGGGGAAACCAAGGCAGGAGTCGATCACCTCGAGCGCCAGGTGATCGTCCTCGGACAGCGCCCGCACGATGACCTCCACCCCGGCGGGGCTGTAACGGATCGCGTTGTGCACCACGTTGCGGAGGGCGACTCGGAGCAGGCCGCGATCGGCGCTCAGCGCCATCCCCTCGGGCACCTCGGCCCGCAGCCCGACCGGCACCCGATCCGCCTGAACCCGCACCTCCTCGAGGACCTCGTTGATCAGGCGCGCGACCTCGACGCGCGTCGGCTCGGGCCTGCCGAGGCCCCGGAACACCCGCCAGGCGGCGACCGCGTCGCGCAGCCGCCGGCTGATCTCGTCGAGGGCCCGGATCAGCGGCGGGAGCCCCGGCGTCTCCGGCGGCGCCTTCCGCCGCAGCACGGCCAGCGCCAGGTTGGCCGTGTTCACCACGCCCCGCAGGTCGTGCGCGATGAAGGCGTACTGCTCGAGCGCCTCCCGCTGGTCGTGCTGCTTCCTCCCGTCGACCTTGCCGGCCTCGGTCGCCGCCCTCAGCAGGGCGTCCAGCAGCGCGCGCTGCTCGGGGGCCGAGAGCCGGTAGCCGGCGGCGCGCGCTCTCCCCAGGATCAGCCGGTGGAGCCCGACCAACCGCTCCCCCAACCCGTCGGGTCCCAGCGCCTCGCCGGTCGGCCCTCGGCCGAGGCTGCTGCACAGGTCCGCGAGCAGCGCCCGCAGGTCACCGAGGTCGGGTTCACGGAGGTCGGGCTGCCGCGGGGCCGGGGGAGCAGGGGAGGCGGTCGCCTCCTGCAGGAGGGCATCGCGAGCGTCGTCGATCAGCTTGGCGAGACTCATGGAGACGATCCGCTGGGGTGGGGACGATCTCCCTGCCGGAGCAAACACGTTGCCAGGCTCCGGGGTGGGGTTCGGCCGCTCCGGCGCGGCTAAGCATGGGGCGCGGCGGCCCCGCCGGGGCGGGTCGGCCCCAGCCGGGGCGCGGCGGCCCCGCGTCACGCCTCGCCGGCCGAGCTGGCGAGCTCCAGCGAGAACACGCAGCCCCCTGAGCGGCCGTCCCGGCGGAGCAGGCGGCCGCCGTGGAGCTCGGCCACGCGCTGTGTCAGCCGCAGCCCGATGCCGAAGCCCTCCTCCGCGCTGCAGGTCGCCGGCCCTGGGTGAGCCCGGCCGGGCCGGAACCCGCGGCAGCCATCGGTGACCTCCAGGACCTGGCGGTCGTCTGCGCGGTAGGCTCGGATCGTGACGGCGCTGGCGGGCTCGCTGTAGCGGATCGCGTTGTCCACCAGGTTGCGCAGCCCCGCGCGCAGCAGCCCCGCGTCGCCCCGGACGCTCGCCTCCGGGGGGACGTGCAGGCGGAGGTGCACCGAGCGGCGGCGGGCCCTCGCCCCCAGCTCGCCCAGCACGTCCTGGGCGAGGGCGCGCAGGCCCACCGTCGTCAGCTCCTCGCCCGCCCACGCGTCGCAGCCGGCGGACACCCGCCAGGCGGTCACCGTGTCGCCCAGCCGCTCGCGCAGCTCCTCCAGAGCGCTGGTGAGCTGGGGCATCCCGCGCACGTCCTCGGGCACCTGTTTGCGCACCACCTCCAGCGCGAGGGTGGCCGCGTGGACGACGTCGCGCAGGTCGTGCACCACGTAGGCGTAGCGCTCCAGGGCCGACTGCGTCGCCCGCAGCGACAGGTCGTCGCAGGAGGGGGCGCCCGACGGGTGCGGTCGGCGGCTGCGCGCTCGCGGCTGCCGGCGGCGGGCATGATCGAGGGTACTCCCGGTCTCAGTCACGGCTGCCTCCTGCTCGGGTGCCGCCGCCGTCGCAACCCTGACACCACTTCCAGGGGGTCCGCCGGCCCCCCTGGCGATCTGCTGCTCTCGCGGGCGGCGGGGGCGTGGGAGGTCAGCTCGGTGATGGCTGCGCCCCGCGCGCGCCCGCTGTGCGGGCGGGCGCCGCCGCCTCATGCCTCGCTCCCTGTGGCGCGCCGGCCCCACGCCACTCCTTCCGGATGACGCTGGGAAGGCTCACGGTGGGCGAGTAGGCTCGGCCCGCATGAGCGGCGCCGATCCCCAGCCCACTCCTGACGACGCCGGCGCCCTGCGGGTGCTGCTGGTCGAGGACAACCCCGACGACGCCTTCGTCGTGGACGACATGCTCCTCGACACCCCCGGCGTCGCGCCGCTGCTGCACGCGCGGAAGCTCAAGGACGCCCTGGAGCTGGTGCGGCGCAGTGAGCTGGACCTGGTCCTCCTCGACCTGACCCTGCCCGACGCGGAGGGGCTCGACACCTTCCGCCGGCTGCGCGAGGGGCTGCCGCAGGTGCCGGTGGTGATCCTGTCGGGTCGCGAGGACGAGCAGCTGGCCCTGGACGCGGTGCGAGCGGGGGCGGAGGACTACCTGCGCAAGGGCGAGCTCACCTCGGTGTCGCTGCAGCGGGCGGTGCGTTACGCCGCGAGCCGCTCGCGGCGGCGGGCGGAGCCGCGGCGGGTGGACGAGAGCCACGACCGCTTCCGGACCCTGCTCGAAGGCAGCGCCCAGGCGACCCTGGTGTGCGACCGCGAGCGGCGGGTGCTGTACGTCAACCCCGCGGCCGCGGCGGCGATCGGCTGCTCCGCCGACGACCTGCTCCGGCGCCAGCTCCCCGAGGTGCGCGCGGGCGGGGCGGCGCTGCTCGAGCTCGGGCCGGTGCGCGGCCTCGCCCGGCTGCGCCTGACCGACACGGTGTGGGAGGGCGCGCTCGCCCTGCTCGCGATCGTGGAGTCCTTCCAGCGTGACGGCGCGGTGTCGGCGGGCCTGCGCGCCCCCGCCACGACGTCGCGCTTTGAGGGGCTGCGCACGGCCAGCCCGGCCATGGCGGAGCTGTTCGAGCGCTGCGACCGCGTCGCCGCCACCGAGGCCTCCGTGTTGCTGCTGGGGGAGACCGGCACCGGCAAGGAGCTGGTCGCGCGGGCCATTCACCGCCGCTCCGGGCGCGGGGGATACTTCGTCGCCCTGGACTGCGGCGCGGTGCCCGCCGCCCTGGTGGAGTCGGAGCTGTTCGGTCACGAGAAGGGCGCCTTCACCGGCGCCGCCGAGGCCAAGGTCGGTCTGTTCCGCCAGGCGCACGGCGGTACCCTCCTGCTGGACGAGGTCGGCAACCTGGCGGCGCCGGCCCAGTTCAGCCTGCTGCGCGCCCTGCAGGAGCGGGGGGTGCGGCCCGTCGGCGGCACCCGCGAGCACCCGGTGGACGTGCGGCTGATCGCGGCGACCAGCGTGCCGCTGTTCGACGCCGTGGAGGAGGGGCGGTTCCGCGAGGACCTCCTGTACCGCCTGGACGTGATCCGCCTGGAGATCCCGCCGCTGCGCGAGCGGCCCGAGGACGTGCTCCACCTGTTCCGCTTCTTCCTGGGCGAGCTCGCCGAGCGGTACGAGGTCGAGTCGCCCGAGGTGGGGGGCGGGTTCCTGGAGGCCATGCTCGACTTCGCTTGGCCGGGCAACGTGCGCCAGCTGGAGAACTTCACCGAGCGGCTGGTGCTGCTCGGGCTGCGCAGCTGCCTCACCCGGCGCCACTTCCACGACCTGGTGCGGCCCTACCGCCCGCGCCGCAGCGACGAGCCGAGCGCGGCGGTGGATGACGGGGTGGACACCGCCCTCGACCTGGCTTCGTTCCTCGAGCAGCAGGAGCGCCGCTACCTCGCGGCGGCCTTGCGCGAGACGGGCGGCCAGGTGACGGAGACCGCGCGCCGGGCCGGGGTCAACCGCAAGACGCTGTTCCGGAAGCTCAAGAAGTACGACATGGCCAAGGAGGACTTCCGGTGAGCGCGCCGCCGCTGCGGCTGCTCCTCGTCGAGGACGACCCCCTCGACCGGGACATCGTGCAGCGCCTCCTGGAGCGGGCGGGGGTCGCGTTCGAGCTGGACCACGCGGGCGACGTCGCGACCGCGGCGCGCGCCTTCGAGCGCCCGCACGACTGCGCCCTGATCGACCTCGAGCTCCCGGACGGCACCGGGTTCGAGCTGCTGCGGACGGTCCGCGAGCGCGGCCTCGACGCCACGCCGGTGGTGATCCTGACCGGCCACGACGACCCGGCGGTCGCGACCGAGTGCCTGCAGGCCGGGGCGCAGGACTACCTGGTGAAGGGGCGCTTCGAGAGCGACGCCCTGCTGCGGGCGATCCGCTACGCCCGCGAGCGGTGGCGGCTGCTGCGCGAGGTCCTCGGGCAGCGCGAGGCCCTCACCCGCTCGAACGTCGAGCTGGAGCGGTTCGCCCACGTGGCCTCGCACGACCTGCAGGAGCCGCTGCGGACGCTGCAGACCCTCGGCGCCCGCCTCGAGGAGCGGGCGGGGCCGGCGCTCGACGACCGCTGCCGCGAGTACGTCCGCCGCATGCGCGGCTCTGCGGAGCGCATGCAGCGGCTGATCCGCGACCTGCTCGAGCTGTCGCGGGTGCAGACGGCTCCGGTCGCGCCCGAGCGGGTCGACCTGGCAGAGCTGGTGCGGCGGGTGACCGGCGACCTGGCCGCGCGCATCGACGAGGCGGCGGCGCGGGTGCAGGTCGAGCTGCAGTCGCCCCTGCCCGCGCTGGAGGCGGTGCCGACCCAGGTCGAGCGGCTGGTGAGCAACCTCCTCAGCAACTCGCTCCGCTATCGCCACCCCGACCGCAGCCCGGAGGTGTTGCTGTCCGCCCGGCTGGTGCCCTCATCGGGTCGACGGTCGGAGCGGACGCGGGTCGAGGTGTCGGTGCGCGACAACGGGGTCGGCTTCGCGCCGGACGAGGTGGAGCACGTGTTCCGCCCCTTCAACCGCCTCAGCGGAGGCGACGACGGCGGGACCGGCATCGGCCTCGCCGTGTGCAAGGCGGTCGTCGAGCGGCACGGCGGCACGATCCGCGCCGAGGGGCGGCCGGGGGAGGGGGCGACCTTCACCTTCACGCTCCCCTGCGCGCTAGGGCAGCTCGAGCCGGAAGGGATGGTTGGGGACGGCGCCCTGCCGTGACGCGCTGGAGCGGGCCCCCGGCTGGTGAGCGGGGCCCGACCACCACCACCAGTGGCGGCGGGGGATCCCCTGGGGCACGGCCTCGTCGCAGGCGCCCATGACGTCGCGCACGTGCGCGATGAGCTCGTCGAGCTCGCGCACCAGCTCACGGCCGACCCGGTCGCGCAGGCCCAGGGCCCGATAGATCTGCACCAGGAAGGCGATCGCGGAGCGACGCCAGGGGACCTCGGGCCACAGGTAGTAGTCGCCGCGGTCGCCGCCGGTGCGCCCGGCGATCCGCTCCATGGTGGTGCAGAACTCCTCCCACAGGAGGGGGTCGATGCGCAGCACCCGCGGCCGCGTGCGGGCCAAGAAGCGACCGAACCGCTCGGAGCGCCGCAGCTCGAGCTCGCGGCCCATGAGGACGCCCAGGGTGTACACCCACTCCATGAGCTGCTCGACGTCGTACGGGTCGGCGTTGAGCCCGGCCGCGGCCAGCGCGGCCAGCCGGCGCTCGACCTCCGTGAGCGCTTGCTCGCGGTGCAGCCCACGGCGCACGTGCGCCCGCGCCCACAGGGCCCGGTCGACGGGACAGCCGTTCTCGCGCCATCGGCGCTCGAGCCGCCGGAGCTCCGCATCGCCCACGCGTACAGCCGCCTCCCCCCCCGGGGTGGCGGACACTGTAGCGGCGGCAGCGCGATCGAGAAGGGGGAGCGGCAGCCCCTCGCGCGCGCGGGGGGGCGGGGGGGGGGGGGGGGGGGGGGGGGGGGCCCCCCGCCCCCCCC
>JAWLGW010000332.1:0-6840 GCA_041690735.1 Planctomycetota bacterium | reverse complement strand
GCGCTTGCTCCCGACCAGCCCCTCCTCCTCGGCGCCGAACGCCACCAGGAGCACCGTGCGCCGGGGCGGCGCCGCCCGCAGGGCCTCCGCTAGCGCGAGCAGCGCCGCGGTGCCCGAGGCGTTGTCGTCGGCGCCGTTGTGCACGGCCCTGGCGTCGGGCGCCAGCGATCCGTCGCCGCCCAGGCCCTGGGGGTCTTAGTGGGCGCCCACGACGACCACCTCGCCGGGCCGCTCGCTGCCCGTGACCCGGCCGATCACGTTGTGGCTCTCCACCTCGACGCGCTCCAGCGCCACGCGGACCTCGGCGCGCGGGCGAAGGTGCTCGGAGGCCGGCGCCCCCTGCTGGTCGATCCGGGCGGTCCAGGCCCGCACGGTGACCCCCAGCCGCCGCTCGAGGGCCTCCCGCTCGACCTGCGCCACGGGCAGCCCGGGGTCGCCGGCGCTCAGCTGCAGCCAGCCGCTGCGATCGGGGCGCACCAGCAACACCGCGGCGGCGCCGGCGTCCCGGCAGGTGGCGATCTTGTAGCGCAGGTCCTCGTACACGGTGGGGTGCTGGGCGCCGAAGGCGCCCCCCTCGCTGCTGCGGGGCCCGCCGGTCAGCACCAGCGCCACCTTGCCCGCGAGGTCGACGCCGGCGAGGTCGTCGTAGCCGTGCTCGGCGGCGCGGATCCCGTAGCCGCAGAACACCAGCTGCCCCTCCGCGCGCCCGCTGCTCGAGTACAGGAGGGGCCGGAAGTCGACGCCCAGCTCCCAGGGCTGCTCGGCGACCGCCAGGCCGTTGCCGGTGTCGGCCAGCCGGGCGCCGCGGGTGAAGCGGAACGGCTGCAGCCAGGCGCCGTCCGCCGCGCCCGGGCGCGCTCCGGCCTCGCCCAGGCGGCGCGCGACGTAGTCGGCCGCGGCCCGGCCGCCCGGCGTGCCGGCCCGCCGACCCGCCCGCGCGTCGTCCGCCAGCCAGGCGACGTCGCGCAGCAAGCTCTCCAGGGCGAGGGCGCCCTCACCCGGCACCGCCGCGACGGCCGCGCCCGCCCGCGGCTCGACCCGAGCCGGTCCCGCCGGCACGCCGTGCGGGCCCACGCCGTGCGGGCCCACGCCGTGCGGGCTCGCGCCGTGCGGGCTCGCGCCGTGAGGGTCGCCGCCGCCGTGCGGGTCGCCGCCGCCGTGCGGGTCGCCGCCGCCGTGCGGGTCGCCGCCGCCATGCGGGTCGCCGCCGCCGTGCGGATTGCTCCCGCCGTGCGGGCTCCCGTGAGCTGGCGCGGTGACCTGGCGCGGGGCCGCGAAGGCGTCGTCGGGGGGCAGGGTGAAGCGAGCCCGGAACACCTGCGGCGCGTCCCCTCCGCGGGCGGAGGACCACACCAGCGTCTTCCCGTCCGGGCTGAAGGCGGGCAGGCCGTCGAAGGCGGGGTGATCGGTGAGGCGCACCTCCCGGCCCGAGCCATCGGTCTTCACCAGGAACAGCTCGAAGTTGCCGTGGCCCTCGGGCATGCTCGCGGCGTAGGCCACCGCCTCACCGCTGGGGTGGAAGAAGGGGGCCCAGTTGACGCGCGCCGCCCGGGTCAGCTGCCGGGTCTCCTGGCCGTCGACCGACGTCAGGAAGACGTGCATCTCGCGCGAGCCCTTGGCGCTGGCGCGATAGACCACCCACCGGTCGTCGGGCGAGAAGAACGGGCCGCCGCAGTCCACGCCCTCGCGCTCGACCAGCGGGCGCGGGCGGCCCCCGTCGGCGTCCATCAGCCAGATCGCGTCCGGCTGACCCTCCCGGCGGGCGGTGAAGCAGATCGTCCGGCCGTCGTGAGAGAAGCTGCACTCGGCGTCGTAGCCGGGGGCGTCCGTCAGCCGCCGGGTGATGCTCCCGTCCTCGACGCTCCCCTCGAACACGTCGAACGCGTCGTCGTAGTCCCAGCGGTAGCGTCGCCCGCCCGCCTCCTGGGGCGGGGGCGGAGCGTGGGTGCGGGCGTCGAGGTGCGACGAGGCGTAGATGAACCGCGTCGGGTCGGTGGGGTGGAAGTAGGCGCAGGTGGTCTTGCCCTTGCCCGTGCTCACCATGCGCCGGCCGCCGCCGTCGGCGTCCATGACGTAGATCTGGTAGTAGGGGTGCTCCTCGCGGACGGCCTGGAACAGGATCCGCTTGCCGTCGGGGCTGAAGTAGGCCTCGCCCGCGCGCTCGTCCCCCTGGGTCAGCTGTTCGACGTCGCTCAGGTAGGGCTCGTCGCCCCCGCGGCAGGGGGCGCTCACGATCAGGAGCGCGGCGCACGACGAGGCGGCCAGGAGAGAGCTGCGGCGCATGAGGCACCTCCGGAGGGCGCCGATCGTAAGAGCCGGACGGAGCGCGGGCCAGGGAGAGGTGAGCGGCCTCAGTCGACCTCGACCGTCAGCGAGAAGGTCCCCTCCGCCCCGTGCACGCGCACGCCGTAGCGGCCGCTGACCGCGGCCTGGTGCTCGAGCGTCTCGACCCCGCCCGGTGACGCGGAGCGGACGAGCTCTCGGCCGGCGAGGTCGTGCAGGGCGAGGTCGAGGTCGGCCCCGCCCTCCGACGTGAGCGCGATCCGGACCCGTTGCCCGGCGGCCAGGGCCACCGCGAACCGCTCGTCGCCCGCGCAGGTCAGGGCCGGGTGGCGCCCCGGCTCGAGGAGGCGGGGCAGCGCGGGCGCCGTCTCGCCGTCCACAGCGACCTCGAGGGTGTAGCCGATCGTGAGGGGCGAGTAGCTGTACAGGCGCAGGTAGAGGGGCTGCGCCGTCCGGCTGCGGTGGACCACGCGCTCCAGCCCTTCGGTCGTCGCGGACTGCGCCACCCGGCGGCCGCGCGCGTCGAGCAGCTCGAGGTCGAGGTCCCCCGCCTCCGCGTCGAACCGCACCGCCGCCGTCAGCTCCTGGTCCGCCTCGACCGGGAGGCGGTACAGCTGCTCCCGCGCGAAGGCCCGCCCCGGATAGATCCCGGGCCCCGTGGGGCGCGCCGACTCGGGCGTGAAGCTGCCAGCCACGAGGCTCGGCTGCCCGGTCAGCTCCACCTCGAGGTCGTAGGGCAGCTGGTCGCCCGTCACCCAGGCGTAGACGTCGCGGTCCTCGTCGGCGGGGGAGCGGGTCAACAGGGCCGCACCCTCGTAGCAGCCCGCGCTGCTGCGATGGCCTCTGTCGCGCAGGTTCAAGGCGAGGCTCGACCCGTAGCGCGACTGCCGCCGCGCGTCGGAGTCGGAGAGCCGCAGCCGGAGCGACTGCCCGGCGCCGACCGGGATCCGGTAGAAGTCGAACCCCTGGCAGCGCAGCCCCGGATAGCCGCCCGGCTCGAGCACGACGCCGGGGCCACCGGGCACGAATCGGACGGTCATGCGGTAGGGCACGTCGTGCCCCGACACGTGCACCTGCAAGACCTTCAGGTCGGGGGAGGTGTAGTAGGCGCGCACGCCAGCCTCGATCGACCCCGTCTCGTGGGTGATCGTACGGCGGCGGCGCCCCTTGACCTCCCCCGTGGAGCGCGGCTCGCCCAGGCCCAGGCGCAGGTGTCCCCGGCGGGTGTCGTAGTCCAGGGCGACCTCGACGCCGTGCCCGTCGGGGACCTGCAGCCGGTACCAGTCGTCTCCGTTGGCCCGCAGGTCAGGGTAGACGCCGGCGGCCACCTCCACCGCCGCCTCGGCGGTGTCGTTGGGCTCGAAGGGGCCGCGGTGCACGGCGGGGGCGACGGCGGGCGCGGCGACCACGGGCGCGAGGGCGACGTCGAGGTCGTAGACGCCGCTGCCGCTCAGCTCGAGCCACACCCGCGCCGGCAGCGCCTGGGGCGGCCGCTCCACCGCGCGCGCGCGCTCGCCACTCGCCGCGCCCGCGCCGGGGTCGGTGGTGGCGCGCAACCCCAGCGCCGCGTCGGCGTTCTCCAGGGTGACCCGCAGCGCCCGCCAGGGGGGGACGTCCACCCGATACCAGTCGCTGCCGTTGGAGCGCAGGCCTGCGTGGCGCCCCGGGAGGAGGTTCGCCGCCTGCAGCTGCCCGTCGTTGGGCTCGAACCGCAGCGCAGGGTCGGTCGCCTCGGCCAGGAGCTCGTAGGGACCGCGTCGAGCCCCCCACACCCGGACCCGCACCTCCTGCGCCTCGCCGCCGGGAGGAGCGTACACCACGGTCTCGCCGTCCTCGGAGCGCGCGAGCTCGGCGCCCCCCGGGGCGTGCAGGCTCAGGGCGCCGCCCAGGTCCGGCAACGGCGACGCCTGCAGGCGGGCGGCCTGCCCGGCGGGGATCCGCAGCGCGAACCAGTCGACGTCCCCCGGGGGTGAGCTGAGGCCTTCGTAGCGCCCGAACGCGATCGGCGCAGCCTCGGCGATCCGGTCATTCGGCTCCAGCCGATCCGCGCCGCCCAGGCGCACCAGCAGGGGCCGATGCACCCCCGCCACCCCCAGCCCACCCGCCAGCAGCAGCGGCAGCAGCCCAGGCAGCGCGTACAGGAGCGGAAACACCCGCCGCGCAGCCTCGGTCTCGGTCTCGGTCTCAGGTGGGTGCAGCTGACCTGAAGGACGGACCTTCGCGCCCGTGCCCGTGCCCGTGCCCGTGCCCGAAAGCTTGGCGGTCTCAGACCCGGACTCGGTCTCGGATTCGGACTCGGACTCGGTCTCGGATTCGGATTCGGACTCGGACTCGGACTCGGACTCGGACTCGGACTCGGACTCGGTCTCGGATTCGGACTCGGACTCGGACTCGGACTCGGTCTCGGCCTCGGACTCGGTCTCGGATTCGGACTCGGACTCGGACTCGGACTCGGACTCGGCCTCGGTCTCGGCCTCGGACTCGGTCTCCTCCTCGGCCTCCTCCTCGGCCTCCTCCGCGGCCTCCTCCCTCACAGGTATCCGAAGTAGCGCGCGGCGCCGTAGGCCGCCCCGCCCAACAGGCCGAGCTTGAGCAGCCTCCCCAGGATCGAGGGCCCCGGGCGCTCGACCTTGCGGATCGCGCCGCCGAACTTCTGCCGCGACTCGAAGCAGCGGTCCGAGCAGCAGCCGTCCTTGGCCTTGCACCGGCTGCACAGGGGCTTGTGGCAGATCGGGCACCGCTTGGTGGCGATGATGTCGTGCTCGCTGCAGGTGTTGAGGGCCATCGATCGTCTCCCGCTCGCTCCCCCAAGATAGCGGCTCACGGGCGGTCGTGCCCTCGTCCCTCCTCAGTTGGCTCCCCGCCTGACATAGTGGCGGCGCCCGCACCGGCTGCAGAAGCGGGCCGCAGCGCTGATAATGGACGAGGAGCGCCCATGCAGGAGACCGGACCCGCCCCGAAGGCCCCAGCGGAACGAGCGCGCCCTCGCCCCCGGCGGCGGGTTCGCCGGCTGGCCTCGAGCGTCGGTGTGCTCGGGTTCGCCAGCCTGAGCTGGGTGTACGCCGACCCCTTCTTTGCGGCGCCGAGCGTGCCGGACATGGTGGTGCAGGAGACCCGAATGGCGGGCAGCCTCAGAGTCCTGACCCTCAACGTCGCCCACGGCCGCGGCACCAACTTCCATCAGCTGCTGACGCGGCCGACGAACATCAAGCGCAACCTCGATGCCGTCGCCAAGCTGATCCGGGCCTCGGGGGCCGACGTGGTGGCCCTGCAGGAGCTCGACGCCGCCTCCGCCTGGAGCGGCGGGTTCGACCACCTGGCGTACCTCGCCGAGCAGGCGGGCTATCCCCACCGCTACCACGGGCTCCACGTGGACCGGCGCACGCCGCGCCTGGCGTATGGGACCGGCGTCCTGTCGCGGTATCCGATCAGCGAGTCGCACAGCCAGGCCTTCGGCCTCAACGTGCTCGACACCAAGGGCTACGTGCTCACCAAGATCGAGGCCCCGGGTGGCCCGGTGGACGTGGTCTCGCTGCACCTCGACTTCAAGCGGGACGCCGAGCGCAAGCTGCAGCTCGACATGCTGAGCGCCTACCTGGAGCGGCGCGCCAACCCCGCGCCGCAGCTGGTGGTGGCCGGCGACTTCAACTGCGCCCACACCGACGGCGACCGGATCCTGTCCACCTTCGCCGACCTGCACAGCTTGACGGTGGCCGACGTGCAGGACGGCCTCGGCGCCGGGACCTTCCCCTCGCACCGACCCCGGCGGCGGATCGACTACGTGCTGGTCTCCCGCAACCTGACCTTCGCCCGCCGGCTGGTCGTCCCGGTGGAGGTCTCCGACCACCTGCCGGTGCTGGCCGAGCTCCTGCCCTCTCCCCTGTAGGGCTCGGTTGCGATTCGCTTTTCGGGAGACGGATGGTCCGAAAGGGGCCGCGCCGCGGTAACTCGTTGGCGTGTCTAACCGAGGCCGGGGCATGAGCGTTGCTCGGCGGGTCGCCCATGACCCGAGCCCTCGCCCTCCTGGTGCTCACCGTCGGCCTCCTGCTCCCGAGCGCGGGGGCCGCGGGACCGTATGGGACCTACCAGGACCTGACCCGGGCCGAGAAGCGGCTGGTGCTCACGTTCTTCTGGCAGGTGCCGGCGGTGCGGGGCGCGGCCAGCTTCGCCCAGGATCAGGCGGCGCAGCGCTTCTCCAGCTACGCGGGGCAGGACGACCCTCGCGACGCCTTCCGCCACGCCACCTGGAACGCGTCGATGGTCCGCCGGCTGGGCAACCGCCACGCGGCCAAGCGGTGGGCGGACGCCCACGAGGACGTGCCGGGGAACCCGCCGGTGCGCGAGCAGATGGACCTCGCCAACAACGAGACCGGCCGCAACCTGGCCTGGTCGGCGCGGACGACGAGCCGGTTCCTGTTTTGGAACCGGACCCGCTTCCCCAGCGACGGCGCGCTGGCCGACGCGGCCGAGCGCGAGGTGCACCGCGGCGGGCTGCTCATGATCGAGGAGGTCGGCGGGCAGCGCGATCCGCACGCGGGGCGGCGGGTCCCCACCCCT
>JAWLGW010000331.1:0-6844 GCA_041690735.1 Planctomycetota bacterium | reverse complement strand
GGGACGATCACGCTGATCGGCGCCACCACCGAGAACCCCTCCTTCGAGCTCAACCGCGCTCTGCTGTCGCGGCTGCAGGTGGTGGTCCTCGAGCCGCTCACGCCCGAGCACGTGCGCGCCCTGCTGGAGCGCGCCCTCGCCGACGCCGAGCGGGGCCTCGGCGGCGGCGACGTCGAGGTCGAGCCCGAGGTCCTGGAGCGGATCGCCCGGCGCGCTCAGGGGGACGCCCGCGCGGCCCTCAACCTGCTCGAGGCCGCCGTGGGCGTGGCCCGCGGCGGCGACGGCAAGCTGACCGAGGAGGTGCTGGAGCGCGCCGCCGCCCGCACGCCCGCCGTGTACGACAAGTCGGGCGAGCAGCACTACGACGTGATCAGCGCCTTCATCAAGAGCCTGCGCGGCTCCGACCCCGACGCGGCGCTGTACTGGCTGGCCCGCATGCTGGAGGGGGGCGAGGAGGCGCGGTTCATCGCCCGCCGCATGGTGGTCTTCGCCTCGGAGGACGTGGGGAACGCCGACCCCGCCGCCCTCGAGGTGGCGGTCAACGTCGCCCACGCGGTGGAGCTGGTGGGCCTCCCCGAGGCCCGCATCAACCTGGCCCAGGGGGTGACCTATCTCGCCTTGGCCCCCAAATCGAACGCCAGCTACGCGGGGCTGAACCAGGCCCAGGAGGCGGCGCGCACCCACGGCCCCCTGCCGGTGCCCCTGCACCTGCGGAACGCCCCCACCGGCCTCATGCGGGGCCTGGGCTACGGGCGCGGCTACGCCTACGCCCACGACTACGAGGGCGGGGTGACCGAGCAGCGCCACCTGCCCCCCGAGCTGGGCGACGCCCGCTTCTACGCCCCCACCGACCGGGGCCTCGAGCGCGAGCTGCGCGCCCGCCTGGAGCGGCTCCGCCAGCGCCGCGGCGACGAGGGGTAGTGCGGGCGCTGCCGGCGCTGCTCTGCGCGACGCTCCTGGTCGGCTGCCCCCGCGCCAGCGAGCCCGCCGCGGCGACCGCTGGTCAGCAACGGCGACGCCATCGACGACGCGGTCCTCACGCCGTATCACGGCGTCGGCTGGCTGGAGAACCACGCAGGGCGCCTTCACCTACCGCCGGATCGCCGACCTGTACGGCTGCGAGGCGGCCGCCGCGGGCGACCTCGACGGCGACGGCGACCTCGACGTGGTGGCGGTCGCCTACCTGCCCCACCACGCCCCCGAGTCGTGGCGCGAGCGGGACCTGGACTCGGTCCTGTGGCTGGAGCGCGATGGCGGCTGGCCGCCTCACGTCCTCGAGAAGCGCCGCCCGATCCACCCCACCGTCGCCCTGGGCGACGCCGACGGCGACGGCGACCTCGACATCGCTGTGGGCAACAACGTGTGGGTGCTGCCGGACGGCACCACCTCTTCGCCGGCCGAGGCGGTCACTCTGTTCCTGCCCAAGTGAGGCAGACGAGACACCAGCCACGCGCGATCGGCAGCACGGCCACGTGGAGCGTAAGCAGCCCCGCGTTCGTCGCCACAGGATTCCGGGCTCCGAGGCTAATGAGACCTGACGGTTCACCGCGTAGCGCGGTGAACCGCGATGACCACGCCAGCGAAGGCAACGAACATCCCCGTGCTGAAGGCGATCGGTTCCCGCAGCCCCACGCTCATCAACCCGAAGCCGACGAGAACGGCAGCGCCGGGGATCAGCCGCGCAAGTGTGCGCAGCGCCGGAGTCGCGCTCGCGCTCTGACCCTGCGGGATGGCAATGGCGGTTCCGCACGCGACGCAGCGGCCGGCCGCCGCCACCGGGCGATGACGGCTGCAGGTCGGGCAGTACACGGCCCCGTCGGCAGGCGCCACTTCGAGTGATCGGGGCGCAGTTTCGCGACCCGGCGGCTGCTTGATCCTCGCCGAAGGTCGTCGAATGCGTGTCCCCGACACCCCCTCAGCCACCTCCATCCGGCGCTCGCCACCGCACGCGCTGCAGCGTCCCGCTTCCGCCCAGCAGCCGCCATGGTGCCGTGCCTGGCACTCCTGGCACACGACGCTGTCCTGCGGCGCCACGTCATCGTGGCAGAAGGGACACCGGCTCACCGCCGCCCGGACCACACGCCCCGAAGGGCTGGTGGAGGCTCCGCCGGTCGGGCTGGGCGCGGAGATGGCGGTGGCGCTCGTCTTCGGGGGCTTTGGCACGGCGGCGGCGGGTGGGGCGTCGACGTGATGGAGCTCGAACAGGGCCCGCTGGTAGCGCTCGTCCTGCCGCCGGGTCACTTCCTTGATCATGACGATCGAGAGCAGCACGCTGGCGACCGCGCCGCCAGCTCCGGCCAACTCGAGCGCGGGATGGGAGGCTCGGCCGGCGGCGCCCAAGATCGACGGCAGGGTCGCGCTGAGGCCGAGCCACCAGTACGCGTGGACCACACCCGCGCCGCCCCTCGCCTCGGGCCAGCGGTGGGGATCAGCGCGGGGGTCGCTGGCGCGGAACACCTGCACCAACAGCAGCCAGGGGGCCACGAGGTTCACCACCGGGATCAAGTGCACCAGGACGGCCTGTCCGGGCGTGAACCACACCCCGTGAGCCAGGGCCCGCGCGTTGGCGGTGACGCGATACGCCCACGTCAGCCACACGGGCACGACGACCACCAGCAGCCCGAGGAAGGCGAGGGACGTCAGCCCCACCAGCAGCGCGAGCCCGGGCCTGAGCACTGGCGGTGCGCCACCGTTCCCGGAGATGAGGGTGAACGAGAAGATCTGCACCGGGACGAGCGTCGCCAGGAGGCACCAGAGCAACAGCAGCAGCCAGCTGGCGCTCGCGCCAGCGGGTACGTACGCCTCGGGGGTGAGGCTCCGCCAAGGCAGGGCGGCGGGGACCGCGGTCGCCGCTGCCCGCGGCGCGAGGGGAGCGGAGCACAGTCCACACACCGACGCGTCGACCTCCGTGCCTTTATAGCCGCAGGAAGCGCAAGGCTTCATGTCGATCCCCAGTGTTTGCGGCGTGGAGCGGCTTGAGTTCGCGTTGCGATTGTCACTCCTGGCGAGCTGCGGCGCCACCTGTTCCTGCCTACGCCGGGGTCCGCGCAGGCAGAGGCGGCGTAAGCCTTGGGCCACGCCAGCAGCACCGTCGGATGGTACGGTAGCGGACCTTCCAGGTCCTGTTCCTCACTCCAGGAGGCGCCCATGGACGACCTGCTCTCTCGGGTCGAGCGCCCGAGCCGATACCTCGGTAACGAGATCAACTCGGTCAAGAAGGACCTGAGCACCGTCCGGACCCGGGTGGCCCTGGCGTATCCCGATCTGTACGAGATCGGCATGTCGAACACCGGGCTGCACATCCTGTACTACATGCTCAACGCGTCGCCCGAGGTCGCCGCCGAGCGGGTCTACCTGCCCGCCCAGGACCTCGAGGCGGTCATGCGCGCCGAGGGCCGGACCCTGGTCACCCTCGAGAACCGCATTCCCCTGCGCGACCTCGACGTGCTGGGGATCCAGATCCCCCACGAGCTGTCGTACGCCAACATCGTGAAGATGATCCGCCTGGGGGGGATCCCCCTGTGGTCGCACGAGCGCACCGAGCGCGACCCCTACATCCTGGGCGGCGGGCCCGGCGCCTTCGGGCCCGAGTCGGTGGCCCCCTTCTACGACGCGATCCTGCTGGGCGACGCCGAGGAGGCCCTGTGGGAGGTCCTGGCGGTGGTCCGCGCCGGCCGCGACGCGGGGACGCCCCGCCGCGAGCTGCTCCGCCGCCTGGCCGGCGTCACCGGGGTGTACGTCCCCTCGCTGTACGAGGTCGACTACCACGAGGACGGGACGGTGGCGGCGGTGCGCCCGATCGACGACGCCGCGCCCGCGCTGGTGCACAAGGCGGTCGTCGAGGACCTCGAGCAGGCCTTCTACCCCGACACCGCGATCGTCCCCTACGCCGAGACCGTCCACAACCGGCTGGGCGTGGAGGTCATGCGCGGCTGCACCGTCGGGTGCCGGTTCTGCCAGGCGGGCATGATCTATCGGCCCCTCCGCGAGCGGAGCCCCCAGCGGATCCTCGATATCGCGTCGTGCGGCCTGGGGGCCACGGGCTACGAGGACGTGTCGCTGCTGTCCCTCGACACCGGCGACTACACCCTGATCGAGCCCCTCACCAAGGAGCTCCTCGACCGGACCGCCGAGCGAAAGGTGGCCCTGTCCTTGCCGTCGCTGCGGGCGGGCAGCCTCACCGACGACGTGATCCGGGACATCCGGCGGGTCCGGCGCACCAGCTTCACCATCGCCCCCGAGGCGGGCACGCAGCGGCTGCGGGACGTGATCAACAAGAACATCTCCGACGAGGAGATCTTCGAGACGGTCGAGCGGGTGGCCAAGAACGGCTGGACCGCGATCAAGATGTACTTCATGGTCGGCTTCCCCACCGAGACCGACGACGACCTCGACGGCCTCGTCGACCTCGTCACCCGCTGCCGCGACCTCGGCCGCCGCTACAGCGGGCGGTTCAACTGCACCGCCTCGATCGGCACCCTGGTCCCCAAGCCCCAGACCCCCTTCCAGTGGGACCCCCAGCTCCCCCACGCCGAGTCGCTGCGGCGCATGACCTACGTGTCGAGCCGCCTGCGCGAGCGCGGGATCGGCTGCAAGTACCACGACCCGGACCACTCCTGGCTGGAGGGGGTGTTCACCCGCGGCGACCGGCGCCTGGCGCCCCTGGTCGCGGACGCCGAGGCGCGCGGCGCCGGGTTCGAGTCCTGGAACGACCGGCTGAACGTGGACCTGTGGCGGGAGGTGTTCGCCGACCACGGCGTCGACCCCGAGTGGTTCCTGCGCCGCCGCGAGTACGAGGAGGTGCTCCCCTGGGACCACCTCTCGCCCCGGGTCACCAAGAAGTACCTGCTCAACGACCGCAAGAAGGTCGACCGCCTGGCGAGCCCCACCACCTTCGACTGCCGCGACGACCTGTGCTCCGGCTGCGCGGTGTGCTTCGAGGGCGACGTCCGCAACCGCCTCGCCAAGTACCACCCCGACGCCTTCGGCGACGGGCGCAAGCTGCCGATCGCCCTCACCAGCCGCGTCGCCATGGGCCACGGCGTGGCGCGGCAGCTCGCGCAGCAGCTCCCGGCGAAGGCCCGGGACCAGGCGGCCAAGGCGGGCGAAGACGCCCTGGCGGCCAAGCTCCGCCGGCGGCGCCCCAAGAGCCCCGGCAAGCGGCGCTGGGCCGTGACGCCGGGCTCGCCGGGGAGCGCCGGTCCGGCGGAGGCCTTCGCGCCCGAGGCGATCGAGGCCGAGGCGGCCCGGCGCGCGGCCGAGGTGGTCGAGGCTCCGCAGGAGGCCGGAGCGCCCGCGGAGTCCGGGGCGCCGCAGGGCGCGCGGCGCGGGGGGAAGAAGAGCGAGCGCCCCTCCTACTGGCCCGAGCCGGGGGTGCGCGTCGAGACCTGGACCTACCGGCTCAGCTACCAGCGGCTGGGCGACCTGCGGTGGCTGTCTCACCGGGAGGTGATGCGGACCTTCTACCGCCTGCTCACCCGCAGCGAGCTGCCCCTGTACTACACCCAGGGCTTCCACCCCAAGCCCAAGCTGGCCTTCGGCCCCCCGCTGCCGGTGGGCGTGGAGAGCCTCGACGAGCAGATCGACCTGGTCCTCGAGCGCGAGGTGGCCGCCGACGAGGTCCTGGCGGAGATGCGCCGGCTCATGCCCGCCGAGGCCGGCCTGGTGGCGGTGCGCGCCGAGCGAGCGGACGGGCGCCGCTCGATCCAGCACGAGCGCCGGGGCGGCCGGTGGGAGGTCGCCCTGGCCACCCTGGCCCTCGACGAGGCGCAGGCTCGCGCCGCGTTGGCCCGCTTCGAGGCGGCCGAGGAGTGGGTCGTGCCGGCGCCCCGCGGCAAGAAGCGGCCGCCGCGCCCCCTCGACCTCAGGCGCTTGATCGACCGGGTCGAGGTGGAGGGCGGCCGCCTGCGGTTCGACCTCGGCACCGAGGAGGACGGCGCCTCGGTCAAGCCGTTCCTGGCGCTGGCGGCCCTCCTCGACATTCCCGAGGAGCGGGCCCGCGCCGGCTGGCTGCGCCTGCTGGCGCCCCTGCGCCGCGAGCAGGCGGCGGCGCCGGCGGTGTGAGGACGGGTACGACCGGCCCGCTCATCCTGGCCTCCACCTCGCCGCGGCGGGCCGACCTGCTCGTCGCCCTGGGCCGCCCGTTCACGGTCCTCGACCCGGGGATCGACGACGGCGCCGAGGCGGCCCTGGCGAGCGACGCCCGCGCCCGCGGGCACGGGGCGGCCGAGACCCTGCGCCGGCTGGCGGTCGCCAAGCTGCTCGCCAGCGTGGGGCGCAGCCCCCGCGGCGCCGACGTCGTCGCCGCCGACACGGCGGTGGTCGACGGGGAGCGCCTCCTCGGCAAGGCGCGGGACCGGGGGCACGCCCGCGAGGTGCTGTGGAGCCTGCGCGGCCGCTCCCACCGGGTCCTGAGCGGCGTGGCGGTGCGTCGCGGCGACGGTCGCCTCCTCACCGGTGTGGCCGAGAGCGAGGTCCGCTTCCGCCCCTTCACGGCCGAGGTCCTGGACGCCTTCCTCGATCACGAGGTGTGGCCGGGCAAGGCCGGCGCCTACGGGGTCCAGGATCCCGAGACCGCGCCCCTGGTGGAGGGAGTGTCCGGGAGCGAGTCCAATGTGCGGGGGCTCCCGCTGGAGGTGGTGCGGGCGCTCCTGGAGGAGGCCCCGTGAAGGCTGCCCGCGTCGCCCTGGCCCTGAGCCTGCTCAGCGCCTGCGGCTGCCCCGATCCCAACACGGAGCGGCCGGAGCGCGACAGGACGGCCCCGCCCCAGGCGCCCACCGCGCCGCCGCTCCAGCCGCCGCCGCCGCCCGACCCCGCGCCCCAGCCCCCGGCCCGGCCCGAGGTG
>JAWLGW010000330.1:0-6849 GCA_041690735.1 Planctomycetota bacterium | reverse complement strand
CGCCTCGCCCGAGCCGAGCATGCCGCCGGCGGTGTGGGCCCCCAGCAGCTCGATCACGATCCGCCCCACCTCGCGGTCGCCCTGTCGGAGGGAGATCCGGTCGCCGGTGGAGAGCCCCTCTTCGCGGCCGATGTCGAGCAGCACCACGCCGTCGCGCACGCTGAGCACCCGCCCCTCGGGGGCGCGAGGCTCCGTCGCCGCCGGCTGCGCCGGCGGGGCGGGGCGGACCGGCTCGGGCGGCGCGGGCTGGGGGGAGGGCGCGGAGCGCGCGCCCGGGCGGAAGCGCCCGGCCAGGAACACCACCTCGTCCCCCGGCCGGAGCGGCGCGGCGTCGGCGACGATCGTGCCGATGGCAGCCACGGCCACGTCGTTGTCGGCGAACACCTCCTCGACCGAGCCGTAGCCCACGGTGCGGGCCTCGCGGCGCACCTCGACCGATTGACCGGCCGCGACGTCTCGCCGCCCGGAGAGGGCGATCAGCACCCGCACCCCGCGCTCGCCCGGGCGGACCTCACGCACCCGCGCCGGCTCGGGGTCGGCGTGGGCGACGCTCGCCGTGGCGACCACCAGGGCCGCCGGCAGCAGGAACCGCGCTCCGATCATGCCTCCACCTCCTCGTGCTCAGCGCCGCTCGTGTCCCGCAACAGGGTCAGGCGCTCGAGCCCCGCGCGCGCGGCCTCGCGCACCGCCTCGTCCTCGTCGCCGTCCTCGGTCACCTCGAGCAGCGTGGGGGCCGCGTCCTTGCCCAGGCTCGCCAGGGCCTCCGCCGCCGCCAAGCGGAGCGGGGCGGGCTGGCGCTGTCCCTTGAGGATCCGGCCCAGCAGCGGCGCGAGGTCGACGACCTCGCTCGCCCCCGCGGCGCGGATCGCGGCCTCGCCTACCGGGCCAGCGTCCTGCTCCTCGACCACCTCGCGAACCCGCGCCGCCCAGCGCGGGTGGCCGCTGCGTCCCATGGCGCGCAGCGCCGCGACGCGGCTGGCTTCGTCCTCCTCGCCCGCCAGGGCCTCGGTCGCCGCCACCACGGCCGGCTCGTCGCCCAGGAAGGCGAGCGCCAACACCGCTCGCCGGCGGAGCTCTCCCTGCTCCCGCTCCAGGGCCTCGAGGAGCAGGCTGCGGGCGGCGGCGAACCGCTCGGCCGACGGCTCGTCGAGGTCGGGGTCGGGGGCGTAGCCCGCGAGCCCAGCGCCGGCCAGGTCGCCGGCGCGGATCACGCTGCCCAGCCCCTCGAAGGCGGCGCTCCGCACCCGCTCGCTCGCGTCGCGCGCCAGCTCGAGGAGCCGCGCCGCCACGTCGTCGGCGGCGGGGTAGCTCGCGGCCGCGGTGGCCGCCTGCGCTCGCACCTCGTCGTCGTCGTCGGACAGCAGCTCGAGCAGCCGCGGCAGCGCCACCTCGGGACCGATCGCCTGGTCCTTGATCGAGTCGAGCTCTGCCAGCTTCTCGGCGCGCTCCGCTGCGCTCATGGGCCTCCCTCCCCCGTCGCTCACCTGCCGGCGCGAGTTTAGCAGGGGGGGCGCCGGGCCGCCGATCCCCGTAGATTGAGTCGGTGGAGCGGATCGGTCCGTATCAGGTGGAGCGCGAGCTGGGCCGGGGCGGCATGGGCGTCGTCTATCTGGCGCGCGATCCGCGTATGGACCGGCGGGTCGCCCTCAAGCTGGTGACCGCGCTGGACGACGCGGGGGGCCTGCGCCGCTTCCACGACGAGGGACAGGCGGTGGCCCGCCTCCGTCACCCGGCGATCGTGACCGCCCACGAGCTGGGGGAGCACCAGGGGCGGCCGTACCTGGTCCTCGAGCTGGTGGAGGGCGAGTCGCTGAAGGACCGCCTGGGGCGGGGGCCGCTGGAGCCGCGCCAGGCGGCCCGGCTGGCGCTGGTCCTGGCGGGCGCGCTGGCGCACGCGCACGAGCAGTCGATCCTGCATCGGGACGTGAAGCCGGCGAACGTGCTGATCCGACCCGACGGCGCCCCGGTGCTCACCGACTTCGGGCTGGCCCGCGACGTCAGCGACGCGCGCGAGCGGCTGACCCGCACCGGCGAGATGCTGGGGACCCCGGCCTACATGTCGCCCGAGCAGGCGAACGGCGACCGGGCGGCGATCGGTCCGGCTACCGACGTGTACGGCCTGGGCGCGACCCTGTACGCCATGCTGACGGGGCGCCCGCCGGTGCAGGGGGACGGCCTGGTGCAGCTGCTCAACGCCCTGTTGCTCAAGCCGCCGCCGCCGCCGAGCGCGCTCCAGCCCGCGGTGCCGCCCGAGCTGGAGGCGATCTGCCTGCGGTGCCTCGAGAAGGACCCCGCCGGGCGCTACCCCTCGGCCGAGGCGCTGCAGGGGGCGCTGGCGAAGTACCTGGCCGGCGGTGACCCCCGTCCCGCCGCGCCGCGCCGACTCGCGCTGGTCGGGGGCGCGGTGGCGGCCCTGCTGGTGACGGCGCTGGCAGTGGCGAGCGGGACGCGGGAGGCGCCGGGCGCCGCACCTGCGGTCTCGACCGCGTCGCCGGCTCCGGCCACGGCGGCGCCTCCAGCGGGGGCGGCCCCTGCGCGGACCGCTGCCGCTCCGCGTCCCGCGGCCCGGGTCTTGGAGCGCGAGCACTCGATCCGGGCCCCTTCCGCGGTGCACCTGGCCTTCGTGGGTCAGCGCCTGGTCCTGGTCGGCGCCGGCCTCTCGGTGTGGGACCTCGACGGTCCGGAGCCGCAGGCGGACTCCGAGCTGGGCATGGCGGTCACGGGCGCCCTCACGGGCGTCGCGCCCCTGGGCAGCGATCGCTTCGTCACCCGAGCGGCCGGCGAGCAGTGGGTGGCCGTGCGGACGCTGACGGATCCGGGGACGCGTGACGTCGTTCCGACCCCGCGTGTCCCGGAGGTGCTGGCGACGGGGCCGGGGCCGGGGCCGCGGTGGATCGCGATCGCCGACGGCGCGCAGGTCTGGGTGCGGCGAGAGGGTTCGGGCGGGGACTGGCGCCGGCTGGGGCGGGCGGGCGACGTCACGCCGCACGTCGAACACCTCGTATTCTCGCCCGATGGCAGCACCCTGCTCGCCGTGTGCACGGAGCGGGAAGGCGACGAGGTCGCCCTCAGCATGAGCGGCCAGGAGCGGGGGCTCGTCGCCTGGCGGCTCGCCGACGGGTCCGAGGTGGGCGTAGCCGGGACGGTTCTGCAGCCGCGCGCGGCCACCGGCTTGCCCAGAGGATGGCTGGTGGCCTTCCAGGAGACCGGCTCCGTGTTGTCGTATCCGGCTGCCCTCGGCCAGGTGCCTCCGGCGGAAGACCCTGAGGAAGACCCTGGGCTCCCCGGTAAGCCGCACCTCAAGCCGGGAGGTGGGTTCGCCACCGGCGGGTACGCCGTGAAGGTGCTGGCCCGCCTGTCGGACGGGCGGATGGTGGTGGCTACGGGCGAGACGTCGCAGCCCGAGGCGAACCGCATCAGCCTGTGGGATCCGGCGGGGGAGCGGTGGACCGAGCGCCAGCAGAAGGAGCTGGGGGTGCAGCACGGCGAGTCCGTCCGCGACGTGTTCGCCCTCTCGCCCGACGAGCGCCGGATCGCCCTGATGATCGCCTCCGACCCCCGCTCGCAGTCCGATGGTGTGGGGCGGGTGGAGGTGTGGGCGATCCCTCCCTGAGCTCAGGCGGTGCGCCGTCCCTCGTCGGTGCGCAGGATCGCCACCCGTCCGCCGGTGAGCGTGGCCCGCAGGTGGCAGCCGGCGGGGTCGTGCACCACCGCCAACCACACCGAGCGGCGCCGGCCGGGCGGCCCCCGGCGGCCCCGGACCAGCGGCCCCACGGTGGCGCCGGGTCCCAGCCGCACTCGGGCGGTCAGCTCGATCGCGCGGCGCGCCTCGGCGCGCGAGGGGAGCGCGGAGGCGCCGGCCGGGCGCAGGGCCGTGGTCAGCTCGCACACCCGGCCGGTGCGCGCGGTGAGCGTCACGGCCACGAAGCCGCGCGCGCGAGGCTCCTCCCCAGGGCTCTCCCAGCGCAGACGCCACAGGCGGTCGCCGCCGCTGTGGACCAGGTCGCAGCGGACGAGGCGGGCTCCTTCCGGGAGGGCGACCGCCGCCCGAGCGCGCTTGACCGCCGAGAAGCGGCTGAGGGCGGCGCTGCGGCGCGACCCGCGCCGGAAGGGCTGACAGCGATAGCCCAGGCGGCCTCCGTCCCGGGCGTCGAGGTCGATCGCCAGCCGTCCGTCGGCGGGCAGGCGCTCGAGGACCAGCGACAGGAGCGCGCCGTCGCGCCGAGGGGAGAGCCAGCCGGCCGCGGCCCGCACCCGCGGCGAGGTCGCCCGGGCCGCCTCGCGCGCCGCCGAGACGGCGGCAGCCAGCGGGGGCTCGTCGAGGTCGGCGGGTGCGTCCAGCGAGGACTCCAGCTCGTCGAGGGGCACGGGGAACCGCACCGAGCGCACGTCGCCGGCCCGATCCAGGGCGACCACCGCCCCGCCCGCCCGCTCCCACACCCGGAACCGGACCGTCAGCACGTGGTGGCCGAGCCGGCGCACGAAGCGGACCTCCTCGCGCTCGACCTCCAGGCGAAACCGCGCCGGGGCCCACTGCTCCTCGAGGACCTCTCGCGCCCAAGTCCGCGCTCGCGCTGCCAGCTCCATGCCGCACCTCCGGGGCGGGCCGGCGGCGCGCGCTCCGCGCCGGGCGCGGCCGCGGGCGCGGCGGGCGTTAGACTGTCGCAAGCTGCGACGGTCGCGGCGCGCGACGAGCGGTGGAACGCAGGAGGGTGGCCGTGGGCGACAGGGTGTTCCTGATCCAGGGGCCCCGGCGCACCGCGCGCCTCCACCTGGAGGGGCCGTTCTTCGTGGTCGGCCGCGCGGAGCCCTTTCCGATCTTCCAGGACGACCCCTCCCTGTCGCGCGAACACCTGGCGGTGGTCCACGACGGGGCCGGCTATCGGGTCAAGGACCTCGGCTCCGCCAACGGAGTGCTCCTCAACGGCCGCCGGCTGGAGCGTTACGAGGAGGTCCCCCTGGCGGTCGGCGACCGGCTGCAGGCCGGCGGCACCGCGCTGCTGTTGATCGAGCTGGGCGAGGACGAGTCCGAGCGGATCACCGTCGACGCGGCTGGCCCTGCCGGCCCCGTCTCCCCCGAGGCGCTGGAGCCCGACGAGGAGCTGGCGGGGGAGACGACCCTGGCCCTGGAGCCGGACGACGCGGCGGAGCTGGGTCTCGACGACGTCGCCCGGGACCTCGGCGCGGAGCCGGGCGAGCTGGGGATCGAGGACTCGGATTCGGAGACGGACTCGGAGACGGACTCGGACTCGGAGACGGACTCGGATTCGGACTCGGATTCGGACTCGGATTCGGACTCGGATTCGGACTCGGACTCGGACTCGGACTCGGACTCGGACTCGGAGCCCGAGGCGCTGCTGGCCTGAAACGCACGCGGCGCCCCCGAGGTCGGGAGCGCCGCGCGCAGGTCAGGTTGGTCGGATTCGCTCGTCAGTCGCGGGAGGCCGAGGCCGGCACGCTGCCGTCGGTCTCCTTGGGGTGGAGCACGATCTCCACCCGGCGGTTCTTCTTCTTGCTGCTGGAGTCGATCGGCCGGGTCGGGCCCCAGGAGGCGAGGTAGATCCGCTCAGCGGCGATCCCTCGCTCGATCAGGAACCGGCGCACGCTGTTGGCGCGCATGCTGCCGAGGTCCCAGTTGTCGCGGTAACGCGTGCGGGAGTGCTTGATCGGGTCGCTGTCGGTGTGCCCGGCGAGCTCGATGTCGTAGGCGGCGTACTCGGCCTCGAGCAGCTTGCTGACCAGGGGCGTGAGGGCCGCCTGACCCGACGTGGACAGCTCGTGCTTGCCGGGGGTGAACAGGATCCCCGAGTCGAGAACGACGCCCCCGTACTGCGAGATCGACAGCTTGTTGTGGGGGTCGGCCTCCGAGAGCTGGGTGATCCGGTCCGCCAGGCCCTCGTCGAGCTTGGCCCGGGCGTCGCGCACGGCGTCGTAGGCCACCGCCAGCTTCTCCTTGAGGACCGCGTTCTCGCGGCGGGCCAGGTCGACCTCCTTGGCGGCGAGCCCCTTGTCGACCGCCAGCTGCTCGGCGGCCTTCTCCGAGGCGTTGAGGGTCCAGGTGAGCTCGCGAATGCGCTCCTCCAGCGGCTCGGTGCTCGAGCAGCCGGCGGCAAACAGGAGGGCGGGGAGCAGGAGGATGTGTCGCTTCATGGCGTCTCCGCAGGCTGGGATCCGGTCCCGCTGACGACGCGGGCCGCTCCTCCTATCGGTCGCCGCCGGGGTGGACCTTGAGGCTAGCGAAACCGCTCCGGGTGCGCCTGCCACGCCGCCCGCCAGCGGGCGAGCGTCCGGCGGGACGCGGCGCCGGGGCCCAGCTCCTCCCCGAAGGCGCGCCCGGCGGGGTAGCGACGGGTGAGCGCGAGCCGGGCCTCGGCCGCCAGGCGCGGGTCCCTGTGGTCGAGCAGGCGCAGGAGGGCGGGGACGGCCTCGGCGGCGGGCAGCCCGCTGGCGTACGCCAGCGCCGCGGCGCCGACCGCGGGCGCCCGCAGGACCTCCGCGGGCAGGTCGAGCGCCGCCGCGGCGACCGCTGGGTCGCGGAGCCGGAGCTGTGCGCACGCGAGCAGGCGCGCTCGCCGCTCTTCGCCGTCGAGGGGAGGCACCTCGCGCACGAAGGCCTCGACCGCGCGGGCGCTGCGGTCGTCGCCCCAGGCGCTCAGGGCGCGCAGGGCCGCCCGGCGGACGGTGCCCTCGTCGTCTCGCAGGGCGCCGATCAGCGCCTGGTGGGCCGCGCCGCCGCTCCGTCGGCAGGCGCCCAGGGCGTCGGCCGCCTCACGCCGCAGGGCCTGCGCGGCGCCCACGGCCGGCCGCTGCAGCGCCTCGATCAACAGGACCACCGCCCGCGGTCCGCCG
>JAWLGW010000329.1:0-6856 GCA_041690735.1 Planctomycetota bacterium | reverse complement strand
CCTGCCCCCCGAGCACCAGGTCGACCCTCGCCCGGCCCGCACCGCCTGGGAGTAGCCCCCCTCGAGGAGCCCATGACCCGTCGCCCTGCCCCCCGCCACCTGTTCGTCGCCAGCGGCCTCACCTTGCTGGCGCTCGCCGCCTGGTCCGATCGGGGACTGCTGAACATGTCCCCCGCCCCCGACTCCACCGAGCACCCGCGCCACCCCGACCCGGCCCTCGACGCCCTGGCCACCGCCGATCGCGCCTTGCAGGCGGCGAGCGGCGCCTTCACCGACCGCCTCCCGGCGCCGGGCAGCTCCGGGGCCGCGTACGAGGCGGCCTACGCCGAGGCGGCGCCGGCCTATCGGGAGGCCCTGCGGCGCTACGCCGAGCGCTGCCTCGAGGCCCACGCCGCCGATCCGGACAACGGCGTGACCGAGGTCTCGGCGGGTTTGGCCCTCCTCGACGCCTCGGTGTGGCCGCACGCCAGCGAGCCCGTCCGGGTGGGGCAGCGCCTGGCCCGCACCACGCCCCACCCCGAGCGCCCCTTCGAGGTGCGCGACCCCGTCACCCTGCGCCGCGCCCTGGACCTGATCCGCCAGGGCCTGGAGCGGCCGCGCCTCAGCTACGGAGAGAGCGAGGCGGTCCGCGCCTCGCTCGCCGCGGTCGAGCCGGCCGACGGGACCGTGGGCGGCACCCTGACCCGCTTCAGCCGCGTCGTCGGCTTCCCCGTCCCGAGCCTGCTGCGTCTCCGTGGGGGCCTCAACCAGCTGGTGCTGGTGGCCCGCAGCTGGCGCCACACCGAGGCCGGCGACTCGCGCGAGCCCCTGGCGCTGGGACGCCGCCTGGGCCTGCGCCTGGGCGCCGAGGCCGACACCCTGATCATGACCTTCATGGCGGTGGCGCTCGACGGCATCGACCTGCAGGGGTGGCAGGACGAGGCGGTGTGGCGGGGCGACGCCGAGCTGGCGCGCGCCGTCCAGGCCGAGCTGCTGGCGCTCGAGCGGGCGCAGCATGCGAGCAGCGGCCTCACGGTCCCGGTGGACCGGCTGGGCTCCCTCGACCGCATCCTCATGCCCAACGGCGGCTGGACCGACCGCGCCTTCGATCCTTCCCTCGGCCGGCGGGTCGACTACGCCCACGGCGAGTCCGTCCTGCTGTGGGCCCTGCTGGGCCTCACCGCCCTCGGGTTGGGCCGGGCCTTCCTGCAGAGCCGCGCCGCGCTGGACGCCACCCGCCCCGCCGCCGCAGCTGCCGGGTGGACCCTGGGGGACCTCCTGGCCGTGGTAATGCCCAGCGTCGGCCTGTCCGCGGTGCTGCTGCTCCTGGCCGCGCGCCTCCACCCGGCGCGGGTGTTCGGCCTCACCTCCGACCCCTCCGCGCTCCGGGTCGCGCTGGTGCAGGGCGCGGCGGCGCTCGCCCTCGCCGTCGGCGCCGGGCGCATCCTCCTGCGCGGCGCCGTCCTGGCCAAGCACGGGCTCTCTTGGCCTCACCCCGGGCGGGTGCGGGTGGCCTGGGGGGCGCTGAGCCTGGGCGTCCTCCTCGCCCTGGGCTGGATCGGCCCCCACGCCGAGACGCTGCTGGTGCCCGCCGTCTCCTCGCTGGTGACCGGCCTGGTGCTCGCCTTCGCCGCCACCGGAGCCGGCGCCTTCGATCCCGCCCAGCGGACCGCGCTGCGCCGCTACGAAGGACGCGTGGGCCTGGCCTGCTTCGGCTTCGCCCTGACGCTGGTGAGCGCCCTGCAGCTGCTGGCGGTGGGCCCCCGGCGGGCCGCCCTGGTGCGGGCCTACGACCACCAGATGGTGACCCTGCTGGAGCGGGAGGCTGAGGCCTGGGGGTACGGCCAGCTGGGCGGGCTGCTGCGGCGCACCCTGGAGGCCGCGCCCGACCGTCCGACCCGGCGCGACCTCCGCTGAACCGCCTACGCCCCCGCCGGCGCCCCGCAGCCCGGGCAGGCGGCGCCGGCGGCGAAGGGGTACAGCCGCCCGCAGTAGGGGCACTTGGTCGGGCGCAGCGTCACCGCCGGCACGCCCGCCCACCGCTCGGCCGCCCGGGCCAGCAACAGGTCGCGCAGGGCGTGCCCCGCGGCCTGCGTGGGCAGGTCGAAGGCCAGCCGGTGCACCTCGTCGCGGGTGAGCAGGCGCAGGGCCGGGGGCTGACGGGTGACCTTGGCGTCGTAGCCGAGGGTGGGCGAGTAGGCGACCCCCAGCAGATCGCGGGCGTCGAGGGCCAGCAGCACGTCGCGCCGCTCGTGCCGCCGCCGCTCGACCGTCAGCCGCCGGTCGTCGTGGAGGGCGACCAGGTACTCCTCGGGCGGCGCGCCCTGAAGGTCGAGCCAGGTCTCGCGCAGGGTGCGCCGGAAGCTCGCCGTCCAGATCAAGAGCGGGCTCACGATCAGCTCCAGGAGCAAGGCGATCGCCGCCTTGAACCGGCCCATGGCGTGTCCTTGCTGCACGATCCGCAGGGTCCCCTCCTCCTCGATCACCCGCACCCGCGCCGCGTCCTGCAGCAGGCGCTCCGCCCGCGCGGCGTCGCGGACCTCGGGGTGGGCCAGCAGCGGCTGACCGCCGTACCACACCTCGAGGGGGCGCGGCGCGCCGGCCTCGGTCTCTCGCACCACCAGGCCCTCGCGGTCGGCGGCGGCGAGCACGGCGGCGAGGGCGGCGTGGCCGGCCGCGGCGTCGGCGGGCCGGTGCACCGTCTCGCTCAGCACCTCGCCGTTCGCCCCCTCGACCACCAGCACCAGCTCGTGCCAGTACTCGAAGAACCGGATCGACAGCAGCCGGCTCTCGCCCCCGGCATCGGAGCCGGTGTCGAAGTCGGGGCCGCCGTCGCCGAGGACCGCCGCCAGCACCCACAGCACGATCATGCAGGCCGCCACCACCAGCAGCAGCGCCAGCTTGAGCGGCAGCTCGATCAGCACCAGCCAGCGGAAGCGGGAGCGGCGGACGTGACGCAGCTCCAGCCGGCGGGCGGCGCCGGGCAGCGTCTCGAGCGCGTTGCGCAGGGCGGGCAGCGACACGGGGGGAGTGTACCTAACCCTCCAGCGGCGGCGCCCCGTACAGGACCTCGGGCACCAGCCCGTCGCGGATCGCCCGCGCGATCTCCGCCGGCGCAGGGGCGCCCCGCAGCCCCTCCTGCAGGCCGCGGGCCACGGCGTCGGTGCACCGCTCCAGCACGTCGGGCCAGCTCGGGTAGCGCTCGCTCAGCCCGGCGGCGCGCGCCGCCTGCTCGGCGACCAGCACCAGGTAGTAGGGGCTGTAGGGGTCGAGGAGGTCGGGGACCTGCCCCGCCACCCGCGCGTGCTCGGGGCAGGGGCAGGCCACCCAGTCCCGCGCCACCGCCAGGGCGTTCGACGCCGTCTCGGCGACCGCCCCTGCCCAGTCCCAGGGGTAGTCGTAGGCGTCGGGGTCCCGCGGCGGCGGCGCCCGGCGGAACACCTCCAGCAGCGCGTCCCCCAGGGCGATCAGCGCCCGCACGACCGTCCGGGGCCCCCAGTGCGCCAGGCCGCGCAGCCACGCCGCCAGCTCGTCGGCGGTGGGCGCCTCCCCCAGGACGACGTGCGCCGCCCCCACGTCGCCGAGGTAGGCCGCCAGGGCCACGGCCTCGTGCTGGTCGATCGCCAGGGCCACCGGGTCGCCGAGGTAGGCGGCGAGGGCGAGGTCCGCGGGCTCGACCTCCCCGGCGGCGGCCCGCTCGACCAGCGCGCTCGCCGCGGCGTCCAGGTCGCCGCGCCGCAGGCGCGCGCGCAGCCACCGCACCCAGTCGGCGCGGTCCCCGCCCTCCTTCCACCGCCGCTCGAGGTCGCGCGCGCGCAGGTCCACAGCGGTCATCATGGCACCGCGCCGTCACGTGTGGGCGAGGCGAGGTATCTTCGACGCATGGACCGCAAGCGCCTCGCCCAGATCGTCACCGCCGCCATCGAGGAGCCCGGCTTCGAGGTGGTACGCCTCCACAACCATCCGCCCCACGTGGTGCGGGTGTGGGTCGACCGCGACCCCGGCGGCCCGGGGATCGAAGACTGCCGGCAGCTCATGCGCGCCATTCGCAACGCGATCGAGGAGGAGGGCGACGACCCCGGCGACTACCAGGTCGAGGTGCAGTCCCCCGGGCTCGACCGTCCGCTGGTCCGCGCCAAGGACTACGAGCGGTTCGCCGGCCAGCAGGTGCAGGTCACCCTCAAGGAGAAGGTCGAGGGGCGGCGCAACTTCAAGGGCGCGCTGATCGGCCTCCAGGAGGGCGAGGTCGTCGTGCAAGGACCCGACGGCGCCGAGCCCTGGCGCTGGTCCCAGCGCGACGTCAAGGAGACCCGCCTGGTCCCCGACCTGCCCTTCGCGGCCGCCAAGACCGGGCCCGAGCCCGAGCGGAAGCGCAAGCCGCGCAAGAGCCGGCGCAAGCGTCCCAAGCAGCACTGAGTACGGCGATCCCGTGTGGCTGCAGGGTGCCACACGCCGAGCGGGCCCCAGGACCGTCCTGGAGCCCGCTCGTCGGGAAGTCTCTCGGCTGAGGAATCAATCGGAGAGGGCGGCGCGAAGGCTGCTCTCACCCTTGAGACGCGGCCGCCCGGGCGGGGTTCAGTCTCCCGTGGCGGCCGCCTCCAGGGCCTGCCGGTAGGCCGCCGGGGCCTCGATCGCCCCCTGACGGGCCGCGGCCGCCAGCGAGGCGTCGGACGTGAGCCCCGCCCGCACGGCCAGGGCCTCGACCTGCTCCGCCGCGCGCGCCGCCAGCCAGCACACCGCGTAGCGGCGCACCGCCGCATCACGCGCCGGGTCGGCCGCGGGCAGCGGCTCGCTCATGCCGAGGGCGCGCCGCCGGTCAGGATCGGCCACCTCGACCGTGGCCAGCACCGCCTCGAACAGGGCGGCCGCCGCCGCCGCCGTGAAGCGCAGGTCCTGGTCGGCCGCCCAAGCCCCCTGCTCCACCAGGCCCCGCACCGTGGCCAGCAGGCGCTCCGCCAGGAGCGGCAAGAAGGAGAGGTCGTGAGCCCCGGGCAGGTCCGCCAGGGCGCGCGCGTTCCCCACCAGGTCGGGCGGCAGCGGGACCGTGCGGCGCGCTCGCAGGCCGACCAGGCGGCGGGGAGGCGCGCCGTAGCGCGCCCGCGCCTCCTGCAGCGGGTCGTTGACCACCCGCCCGTTCGCCGCCGCCTCGGCCAGCCGCGTGGCGAGCTCGTCGAGCATGACGTGGCGGGTGCCGTCGAACACGCTGTACAAGGTCACGTCGCGGGACAGCCCCGCGTAGGGCAGCTCGGTGAGCAGCGCCCGCGCGCCGAGCACCCGCGCCCCCTCGCGCACCGCCTCCTCCGCCAGGTCGCAGGCCGCCAGCTTGGCCACGGCGGTGCTCCAGCTCGCCTTGAGCGCGTGGGCGCCCACGGCGCTCACCGCCCGCAGGGCGATCGCCGCGACGGCGACGTCGAGCGCCTCCAGCCGCAGCAGGTGCCCGGCGATCCCGCCCAGCTTCGCGATCGGCGCGCCGTACACCTCGCGCCGACTGGCGTAGGTGAGGGCGAGGTCGCGGGCGCGGCTGGCGGCGCCCGAGGCGAGCGAGGCGATCCCGCCGCGCGAAATGGTGAGGGTGTGCTTGATCAGGCCGAAGCCGCTCCCCTCGGCCCCGATCCGGCAGCTGGCGGGGACGACCGTGCCGCGAAACCGGACGCCCGAAATGTCCGCCGCCCGGGCCGGGTGGGTGGCCCACCGGCGCAGCGGCTCGCAGGTCGCGTCGCGGTCGATCGCGAACACCGAGTGGTCCCCCAGGGCTCGCAGCAAGCCGGCCTCGGGCTCGGCGGGGCGCGTGCGCAGGAGGGTGATCAGCAGGTCGTGCTCGCGGCCGCCGTTGATCAGGTGCTTCTCGCCGCTCAACCGGTAGTGGGTCGGCTCCTCGCCCTCGGCGGCGCCCGGGGCGAACCCGGTGGCGTCGAGGCGTCCCGAGACGGCGCGGGCCCCGTTGCCGAGCAGGTTCGAGCCCTGATCGATCTCCGTGAGCAGGAGCGAGCACAGCGCCCCCTCCCGCACCCGCTCGAACACCAGAGCCCGCTGCTCCTCGGTGCCGGCCAGCCACACCGGCAGCAGCGCCAGGGCGTTCACGCCCACCGTGATCGCCAGGGCCCCGTCCACCCGCGCCGCCAGGGCGTTGAGGGCGGCCAGGTGGGCCTGGGTGAGGTGCGAGTCGTCGGAGTCGGGCTGGGCGGGCTCGGAGAGCAAGGCGCCCCAGCCGGCGGCCTGCAGCCGCTCGAGGACCTGGCGCGGATAGCGCTCCTCGGCCTCGCAGGCGGCCAACTCCGCCACGCAGGCGGGGTCCTCCAGGACCGCCGCCAGCGCGGCCAGCGGCTGGCGGTCGCTCAGGCGGTGGGGGTCGAACCGCGCCCAGGCCGCCGGGCGCTGGGCGACGACGCCCGCCTCGAAGCGCTGGCGCTCGCGCGCGAGCGCGTCCTGCTCGACCCCCTTGGGCACGATCCCTCCGGCTCCTCCCCGACCGGCGGGATCTTCGCCGCTCGGCCTCGGGGATTCCATTAGCAAAGGACGAGACGCCTTAAGATCGGGCACCGAGGACGCGCGTGCCCCAGGATCCGCCGCTCACCCTGCGCCACCGTCCACCGGACGGATCGCGGTGCCCCTACTGCCACGAGGGGCTGGAGCGCGGCGCGCCGGTGCGCACCTGCCTCGCCTGCGGCGCCACCTGCCACGACGGCTGCGCCACGGAGCTGCGCACCTGCGCCACCCTGGCCTGCGGAGGGAGCTTCTCGCGCGCCGAGCCCTTCTCGCCCGACGACGTAGGCCTGAGCGAGCGGATCCGCCGGACCCTGCGGGCGGGCGGCGCCCGGCAGCGACCGGCGCGACGCGCACCGGACCCGGACTGGGCCGAGCGCCTGGTGCGGCGACG
>JAWLGW010000328.1:0-6859 GCA_041690735.1 Planctomycetota bacterium | reverse complement strand
CCGGTGGAGGCACGGAGGACGACGAGCGTGCGCTCGTCCGGCAGGCGCTTCAACACCCGATCGCGCGCCTGCTCCACCACGACCCCCTCGCCGAGGTCCACCTGGCTCAGCCGCTCGCCGGTCCTCAGGTCTCGCTCGACCAGGGCGATCGCCTCGCTGCCGAGGACGAGGTGCTCGTAGGTCCGCGCCCGATCCCCGGGCAGCAGCTCCAGGGCGTGCATGCCCCAGGCGTCGGCGCGCCCGAGCAGCGTCCCCGCCTCGAGGTCGCGCAGCTCCAGGCGGTTGCCGCGGGCTGCCATGCCCGACACCAGGGCGCGCCGGCCCTGCTCGGAGAGCAGCACCCGGTACGGGTGCCAGCCGAGGCGGATCGTGCGTAGGAGGCGCCCGTCGCGCGGGTCCCACACCCTTAACGTCTGGTCCTCGCCGGTCGTGACCAGGCGGTCGACGCCCACGGCCAGTGAGGTCACGCGCCCCTCGTGCAGGGTGTTCGCCTCGTCGTGGAGTGCGTCGCCGCGCGGGAGCGACCAGGCCCGCACCCCCTGGCTGCCCGCCGGCACCGCCAGGAGGCGCTCGCCGGTCCGGTCGATCACCGCCCGCACGACGTCCTTCCAGCCGCTCTCGACCTCGGCGGTGCGGAGGCCGGTCACGAGGTCCCACACCCACAGCGTCCCCGCGGCGGCGGTCACCGCGCGGGCGCCCGAGGGGTCCACGAACATGAGCTCGCCTCGCACCGCGTGGCTCGCCAGGACCGCGCCGGCCTCGCTGAAGGCCACCTCGACCTGGCGACCGCCGTCCTGCACCTCGGCGCTGAGGCCGCTCACCTCCACCGCCACCCGCCCGTCACGCTCGATCAGCGCCACGGTCCCAGGCAGGTCGAGGTGCGCCTCCTCCGCGGCCGCCCAGCGCGTGCCCTCGGGCAGGCCGCCGATCGTGACGGTGTGCCCCTGCACGACGAGCTGTCCGCTCCCCTCGCTGCTGAACCGCAGCTGCGACCCCTCCGGCCCCTGCACCAGCTCCAGGCTGGAGTCGACCAGCTGCAGCTCGCTCAGGTGCCCGCTGGCGTCGGCGCCGGTGAAGCCGGCGGCGTCGGCGGTCAGGTCGATCACCGTCCGCTCGCCGTCGCGGTGGGCCTCGAGGTTGGCGCCGGCGAGGTCGAGGCGCAGGTCGCCGCGGACGTAGGCGCCCTGGTCGAGAAGCGCGCCCCCGGCTGCCCCACCGCGATCGGCCGGCGCAGGGTCAGGGCGAAGGGGAGGAAGGGGGGCAGGAAGCCCTCCACCGCGTTCATGGCGTCGGCGTACGCCTCGATCACCTGACCCACCCCAGGCTCGGCGCCGTGGGGGGCGTCGCGCAGCACGCCCAGGAGCACCTGCTGCGGGCCGGGCAGCGAGACGGTTCCCGCGCCGGGCGCCGGCAGCGGCCCCACCTCGAGCCGCGGCCGCGCAGGCTGGCGAGGCGCCGCGCCAGCGGGCTCGCCCAGCGGCGCGTCGAAGGCCGCAACGCCCGCGACTCGCGCGGAGGCGAGGCGCGCCAGCGCGTCTTGCACCGCTTCGTCCATACCGCCCGCCGGCGCGTTGGCGATCGCGGCAGCGGTGACCGTGAGGTCCTCAACCAGCGGCCAGGGGACCTCGAGCGCAGCGAACGTGGCCTCGATCGTCGCCAGGGTGCCCTCGGCGTAGGCGCGGTCCTCGCCCACCAGCGCGGGCGCCGCCGCGGCGCCGGTCCGCACGCCCAGGAGTCGCTGCCGCAGCGCCTCCGCCGCCGCCTGCAGCACCAGGTCGGCCGGGGTCAGGGCGGGCCGCGCCGGCGGGCGCACTCCGGCGAGGAAGGCAGCGCGGGCGGCCTCGATCCGCTCCGCCCGGGCGCGCGCCGCGTCGACGTCGGGGCGGACCGGCCCCTGCTCGGGCAGCGGCGCCACCTCGCTCGTCGGGCGCCGCCCCGCCAGCGACCCCTCCAGGTGCCCGATCACGCCCGGCGACTCCACCCGATCGGCCAGCGGACCGCCCACGAGGCCCGGACCCACCAGGGCCTCGTACAGGGCGTCGACCGCCACCGTCGCGGCGATCGCGGCCGCGGCGCGGCTGCGCTGCAGGCTGAGCTCGGCGATCGGCCCGCCCTGCAGGAAGGCGACCCACCGGCTGCTCGGCGCCGGGTCGCGGGGGGTGATCCAGGCGCCGGCCCCGGCCTCCTGCACCGCGAGGCGCGGATCGCTCCGGCGCAGCCCGGCGAGGGTGCGGCGGGCGGCCGCGGCGAAGGGGCCGCTGGGGCCGCCGCGGACCCGGACCGCGCCGCCGCGGGTGACCGCCAGCAGCGCGGTGGGCTCTGTGACCGGCAGCGCCTCCCACGCCGCGCGCCGGGCCGCGAAGGCCTGCTCGGCGTCCGAGAAGGCGGAGCCCTCGAGGACGATCGCCTGCGCGCCCCGCACCTCGACGATCCGCGCGGCGCCGTCGGCCTGCAGGAGCCGGCCCTCGAGCGCGGCCCAGGTGAGGACGGCCTCGGCGCTGGCGAAACGCAGGCGCAGCGCGCGCCCGCCCGGGAGGGAGACGCTCACGCCGCGCGCCTCCACCTCGGCGCTGCGGGGCGCGCCGGCGACGAGGGAGCCGAGCCCGCCGCTCAGGCGCTGGCGGGGAAGGCTGACGCGGGTCACGCGGGCGCCGCTCGCCAGGCCAGCGCCCCAGGCCTGCTCGCGCGGCGACAGCGCGTCCGGGAGCGACTGAAGGCGCGAGCCTGCGGCGGTGAAGCTCGCCTCGAACGGCTGCGCCCAAGCGACGCCGGGCAGCAGGCCGATCAGGCTCAGGGTCAGGGCGACGGCGGGCTTCACGGCTCTCTCCCTCGGTCTCGCCGAGGGGGCCGTGCGCAAGCGCTACACCAGGCCTTCGTCTCGCGATAGGCCCCTGCACTTCAGGGACTCACCTTTCGCGCGAGACGCAGCGCGACCCGCACCTGATCCGCCACCGACAACGCCGTTTCCGCCGTCGGAGAGCCGATCCCGCTACAGGAGCCCCAGGGCCAGCCGGGCGCCCTCCGACATGCGGTCGCGGGTCCAGGGGGGATCGAACACCACCTGCACCGCCGCCTCGGCGACGCCGGGCAGGGCGGCGAGCTTCTGCTCCACGTCCCGCCGCAGGACGTCGGCCATGCCGCAGCCGGGGGCGGTGAGGGTCATGTCGACCTCGACCCGCTCCCCACCCGGGGCCGGCACGAGCTCGACGCGATAGATCAGCCCCAGCTCGACCACGTTCACGGGGATCTCGGGGTCGTAGATCGTGCGCAGGACGTCGCGCACCTGCTCCTCGGTGACGGGCGCCAGCGGCAGCGCCCTCCCTCCACGGGCGGGCTCGCGCGACGCGGGCTCCAGGCCGAGGGCGTCCGTGTCCCGCTCCTCGATCCGGTACAGCTGCCCGCCCGGAGGTCCGTGGGGCGGCCCCACCGAGACCGTCACGTGGCCCCCCAGGGTCTGGACCACCGTCGCCTCGACGCCAGCGGGCAGCCGCTCCTCGCTCCCCTGCGGAATGGCGATCGCCGCCACCTCGCGCCGCAGGTCGATCCGCTCGCCGCGCTCCAGCGTCACTCGGTGGTCACCGGCTGGCCAACGCCCTCCAGCGCCGCCTGCAACGTATGCCAGGGCAGGCTGGCGCACTTGACCCGGGCGGGGAACTCGCGGACCCCCGAGAACACCGCCAGCTTGCCCAGCGCGGCGGGGTCGGCCTCGACGCCCTCCGCGGTGAGCAGCGCGTGCACCCGCTCGAACAGCGCGCGCACCTCGTCGCGGCTCTTGCCCTTGACCGCGCCGGTCATGAGCGAGGCCGAGGCGGTGGAGATCGCGCACCCCTGCCCGGCGAAGCCGGCGTCCTTGACCGTGTCGCCCTCGACCTCGAGGGTCAGCTCCAGCTCGTCCCCGCACAGGGGGTTGAACCCTTGCGCCCGGTGGGTGGCGTGCTCGAGCAGGTGGAAGTTCCGCGGCCTGCGGCCGTGGTCGAGGATCACCTCCTGGTACAGCTCGCGCAGCTCGCTCATGGGGCGAACAGCTCCCGCGCCTTGTGGATCGCGGCCACCAGGGCGTCGACGTCGGCGACGGTGTTGTAGAAGGCGAACGAGGCGCGGGCCGTGGCCGGCACGCCGTACCGCTGCATGAGCGGCTGCGCGCAGTGGTGCCCGGCCCGGATCGCGACCCCCTCCCGGTCGAGGATCGTGCCGAGGTCGTGGGGGTGCACCCCCTCCACGGCGAAGGAGATCACGGGCACCTTGTGGGCCGCGGCGCCGATGATCCGCACCCCCGGGATCTCCTCCAGGGCGGCCGTGGCGACGGCGAGCAGCCGCTCCTCGTGGGCCCGCACCGCCTCCCAGGGGAGCGCAGCCAGGTAGTCGATCGCCGCGGCCAGCCCCACCGCCCCCGCGATGTTGGGCGTGCCCGCCTCGAACCGCGTGGGGGGCGGCGCGAACTCGGTCCCCTCGAAGGTGACCCTCCGGATCATTTCGCCGCCGCCCTGGTAGGGCGGCATGCCCTCCAGCAGGTCGAGCCGGCCATACAGGGCGCCGATCCCGGTGGGCCCGAACAGCTTGTGCCCGCTGAAGGCGTAGAAGTCGCACCCCAGCTCCTGCACGTCGATCGGCAGGTGAGGCGCCGCCTGGGCCCCGTCGAGGAGCACCGGCACCCCGCGATCGTGGGCCAGGGCCACCACCTCGCGCACCGGGTTGATCGTGCCCAGCACGTTGCTGGCGTGGATCAGCGACAGGAACCGGGTCCGCGGCCCGATCCGCGCCGCCAGCTCGTCGAGCAGCAGCTCGCCCTCGTCGCTGATCGGCGCCACCACCAGCCGGGCGCCAACTGCCTCGCACAGGAGCTGCCAGGGCACGATGTTGGCGTGGTGCTCCATGCGGGAGATCAGCACCTCGTCCCCCTCGCGCAGACGGGGGCGCACGAAGCTGCTCGCCACCAGGTTGATCGCCTCGGTGGTCCCGCGCACGAACACCACCTCGCGCGGGTCGGCGGCGCCGAGGAATCGGCGCACCGTCGCCCGCGCCTGCTCGTAGTCGCGGGTGGCCCGCTCCGCCAGCTCGTGGATCCCGCGGTGCACGTTGGCGTTGTCCCGCTCGTAGTAGCGCTGCAGCGCCTCGAGCACCGCCCGCGGCTTCTGGGAGGTGGCGGCGTTGTCGAGGTAGACCAGCGGCTTGCCGTGCACCTCCTGGGCCAGGATCGGGAAGTCGCGCCGGAGGACGGCGGGGTCGAACAGGCGCCGCTGGCTGCTCTTCGCGGAGGTGACGCTCACGCGGCGCCCTCCAGCCCGAAGTCGGGCAGCGCCTGGCGCACGAACCCCTGCAGCCACTCCCGCAGCCCCGCGTCGCGCACCGTCTCCAGCTGATCGGCCACGAAGGCGTAGGTCAGCAGAGCCCGGGCGCTGGCCTCGGGGAGGCCGCGCGAGCGCAGGTAGAACAGCGACTCTCCGGCGAGCTGCCCCAGGGTCGCCCCGTGGGTGCAGCGCACGTCGTCGGTCAGGATCTGCAGGCGGGGGTTGGCGTGCACCACCGCCTGGTCGGAGAGGAGCAGGTTCTTGCTCCGCTGGTGGGCGACCGCCCCGTCGGCCCCCTCGCGGACCCGAATCGTCCCGTCGAACACCGCCTCGGCGCGGCCCGCGACCACCGCCTTGTAGAGCTGGTCGCTGTGCGCGTGCGGCCGGGCGTGGTCGACCCACGTGTGCTCGTCCACCTGCGCGCCGTCCTGGACCAGGGCCAGGCCCCGCAGCGAGCACTCGGCCCCCTCGCCGCCCAGCACCACGTGCACGTCGTTGCGGACCAGCGGCCCCCCGCGGTGCACGGCGTGGAGCAGGAAGCGGCTGCTGCGCTGCTGGTGGACCTGCAGCGAGCCGAGGTGGCTGCCGCCGGCGAGGGGCGCCTGGACCTGCGCCCAGGAGAGGGCGGCCGCGGGGCCGAGGTGCACCTCGCTCACGGCGTTGGTGAACACCGGCGCGGAGGCCGCGTCGGGCGAGCCCTGGACCTGCCGGTGGACCTCGACGACCTGGGCCTCCGCCCCCTCCTCGAGGACCACGCGCACCCGCGGGTGGACCGCCACCGGCCCCTCCTCCGCCGCCGACAGGAACAGCAGCACCAGGGGCGCCCCGAGGCGCGCGCCGCGCGGCAGGTGGAGCAGGGCGCCCTCCTCCCACAGGGCGGCGTTGAGGTCCACGAACGGGCTGCGCCCGTCGGCCAGGCCCTCCTGGTGGCCCAGCCCCTGGGCGTGCGGCGCGGACAGCGGCCCCGCGGTGGCGCCCTCCGGCAGCGGGCCGGCGCGGGAGAGGTCCTCACGCAGGCGGCCGTTTACGAACACCCGCCGGGTCGCCTCCGCGCCGCCCGGCAGGTCGTCCAGGACCGACTGCGGCACCTGCAGGGCAGCCCCGACCCGAGGCTCGGGGGCGGCGAAGCGGCCCTGGAGCAGCGTCCCCAGGCGGGTGAACCGCCAGGCCTCGTCCTTGCGCCCCGGCAGGCCGCGGGCGTCGACCCGCTCCAGGGCGGCGCGGCGCTGCGGATCGGACGTCTTGGCGCGCACCGCCTCCAGGGCGGGCAGCAGGGCGTCGGGAGACGGGGCGCCGACCGCTCGCTCCAGCACCCGCGTCACGACGAGGTCGCCCCCTGGGCCTCGGCCTCGATCCAGCCGAACCCGTGCGCCTCGACCTCGCGGGCCAGCTCGGGCCCGCCCGAGCGGACCACGCGGCCAGCCGCCAGGACGTGCACGCGGTCGGGGGTGATGTGCTCCAGCAGGCGCTGGTAATGGGTGATCAGCAGGAACGACCGCTCGGGGGAGCGGACGGCATTCACCGCCTGGGCCACCAGGCGCAGGGCGTCCACGTCCAGGCCCGAGTCGGTC
>JAWLGW010000327.1:0-6862 GCA_041690735.1 Planctomycetota bacterium | reverse complement strand
GTCTTGCGGCGGGCCAGGGTGTCGAGCAGGGCCGCCCGGCGGGCGCCGTCGCGGTCGAGGCCCTCGCCCCAGGTCCGCAGCAGGTGGGCGACGAGCTGCCCGTCCGCCAGGCGCCCCAGCAGCCCCGCGGCGGCCGCGGCGTCCGAGGCCGCGCTGGCGGCGGCGACCCGCTCCAGCCCGCGCGCGACCCTGGCGCGCGCGGCTGCCGCCTGGGGCGGCCGCAGCCCGCGGCCCACCTGCGCCAGGGCGAAGTCGCGCACCGCCGGGGACAGGGCGCCGAGGGCGCGGGTGGCGCCGGCGGGCGCCTCGAGGGCGCTGTGCCCGATGGCGTTCATGAGGGCGCGGGCCAGCGGGATCACCCGCCGACCCGTGCGGGCTACCTGCGCGCAGTGCCACACCTCCTCGCCGCTGGCGCGCCCCTCCTCCACCCGCCGGACCGCCTCGTCCGCCTGGGCGGTCGAGACGCGGCCTCGGAGGGGGGCGCCGTCACGGGACGCCTGCAGGGCGTCCTCGAGGGAGGCGAAGGCGTCCTGGGCCGCGGCGGGCCGCTCGGTCGCCAGCACCAGGGAGCAGGCGGCGATGCAGCAGAGGGCGATCCTGGGCATGTCAGTTCCTCGCGCCGTTGAACAGCTCGATCTGGTCGAAGAAGTCGCGTTGCAGCGGCTCGGGGACCCCGTCCCCCAGCCGGCGGGGGTCGGGGTCGGTCAGCTGCACGCGCACGTACACGTACTGCGCCCCGCGGTGCTCGATCTGCATGTCGCTGATGCCGCGGGCCAGCTCCAGGGCGTCGTCGCTCCCGTCCCCGTCCATGTCGGCCACGCGCAGGAGGCGATACTCGGGGATCGTCCCGGGGACGGCCTCGAAGTCGCCGACCCGCTCGGCCACGAGCTTGATGGGTGGGCCCCAGGCGTTCGTGCCCAGCCCGGTGCGGACCCGGAACGAGATCAGCGTCTTGGCGCCGGTTACGACCGTGGGCGTAGTGAGGGCGGCGATGTCGCCTGCCGCCCCGTCGGGGTCGATCGTGAACATGGGCGTCGCCACCAGGTCGTTGTTCCAGCCGCTCTGGCGCAGCTCCCGCCGGATCGGATCCATGATGCGGCGGGCCCGCTCGTCCTGGTCGACGAGCAGCACCGTCTCGCCGGCCTGCCGCTGCAGCGGGATCGTCGCTCCGGCGACGACCAGCACCAGCAGCGCCAGGACGGCGGAGCTCACGACCATCTCCAGCAGCGTGACACCCCGGGCGCTCACGGACGCACCTTCGTTCGCTTGACCGACAGCTTGCCGTTGCTGGCGTCGTTGCCCTTCCAGGCCACCACCACCTCGATCTCGACCACGTCGGGGACGGCGTCCGCGTCGCCGTCGAGCTCCACCGTGCCGGTGGTGGGGACCCGAACGAACACCCGCGCGGCGTACGCCGCCTCGTCGGCCGGCGTGTCCGGATCGTCTGCGTTGCGCGGATAGAAGGCCTCGTCGGCGGGCGGCAGCGATGTCGTCGCGGACTGGCCGTAGGGCACGTCGAACGCCTGGGTGTGCACGGCCGAGTAGCCGTCGGGCGTCGCGCCGTCCCGGCACAGCTCGAGGAGCGTCCCGAAGGGCGTGGCGGCGTGCGACTCGAGCAGCTGGAAGGCCTGATCGGAGGCCGCCTGGTGCTCGCGCGAGTACAGCTCGGCCCGGCGGGCCGAGCCGAGCGCGGCGAACAGCCCGGCCAGCAGGACGCCCAGCAGCCCGGTCGAGAACACCACCTCCACCAGGGTCAGCTCGCGGCGGGCGCTCACGGCAGCGGCTCCTGGTCGGTGATCAGGTCGAGGTAGCCCAGCCCCGCGGTGTCGTCCACGACCAGCGCCTCGAGGGTGCGCGCGAACGAGGGGGCCTCCACGTAGGCGGCCAGGGAGATGGGGAAGGTCTGGGTGTCGAGCCCGAAGTCCTTCACGAACTCCTCGAAGGTCGTCAGCCCCGACTCGAAGTTGGTGTTGTCGAAGTGGAACTCCGAGTGGGAGCCCGCCCGGATGTCGATGTCCGCGCCCGAGGTGCTGCCGTCGGGGGTGGCGAACACCATGGAGCCGCTCACGTTCCAGCCGCCGCCGCTCCGCACGGTGTAGTCGATCCCGTCGCCGATCATGAGCGCGATCCCGTCCACCGTGACCTGCGCGCCCGAGTCGATGATCTCGGTGTTGGTCGTGGAGGCGGTCGTCAGCAGGACGCCGTTCACGTCCAGGCGGGAGCCGCTGTCGGTGGTCAGGGACACCAGCTCGCCGCCGTCGTTGGAGTCGCCGCTGTTGACCGCCAGCACCGAGGTCGAGTCGTTGGCGCCGACCGCGAGGCGGCTCCCGTTCTGGAGGGTGAGCTGGGCGCTGGTGCCCTCGCTCTCGGTGCGCTCGTGGGTGACCACCAGGTTGCCGTCCCACTCGACGCTCCCCTTGAGGTTCACGTCGCCCGCCAGGATCAGGTTGCCGCTGCCGGAGAGGCTGCCCGTGATGCTCGTGGTGGCCGAGGACAGGTAGTACTCCCCTTCGGGCAGGGCGTACGGCCCGCCCGAGATCGTGTCGGTGATGTCGGCGTAGTCGACGGCGCCGTCGCCGTTCGTGTCGCCCCAGGCCTGGTAGGTGTCCTGCAGGTACTGCTTGAGGTCGACGCCGGTGTGGCCGTTCTCGCTGCGCATGACGTCGCGCGCCAGCTGGTCCAGGGCGGCCGTCATGTCCGCGGCCAGCTGCGTGTCGACCACGCCCGCCTCGGCGTTGAAGATCGTGCCCTCCCCGGCCACGATGTTGCCGTCCGCGTCCGAGCCCGAGATGGAGGTCTTGCCGCCGCTGGCGGCGGCGTCCATGAACTTCTCGTGCCAGGTGCTGTCGGTAATGTTCACGGCCGGGACACCACGGTCGGTGGAGGTGATGGTGAGCTCGGCCGAGTGGGCGACGGTCAGGTTGGCCGCCGTGTCGCTCGCCCCGCCCGAGTCGCCGACCACGCTGAAGGCCTGCCGGTTCGAGAGCCAGGGCGGCAGCCGCTGGCCGATCAGGAGCTTGGTGGAGATCACCGCGCGGCGCGGCGAGAGGAAGTCGGGAGAGGCGGCCGCGACCAGCAGCACGCGCTGCCACTGCCCGTCCACCTGCTCCCGGGCGACGACGGCGCGCGCGAACCCGAGCGAGGTGCCGGCGCCGTCGCTGATCTCCACGCCCTGCTGGTGGGCCGGGGTCGAGGCGTCCGGGGCGTAGCTGCCGTCCTGATAACGGGTCCGGATCAAGGCGCCCACGCCGTCGCCGGCCGGATCGATCTCCTCGGCGGTGAGCCCGTTGCGCGCGGCGTAGGTGTTCGCCTGCAGCTCGCGGAACGCCAGGGAGACGCCCTCGAACAGCACCGTCTGCAGCGCCTTGCGGCGGTGGCGGTCGGTCTCGTGCTTCAGGCTGCTCTGCGTCAGGGTGAGCAGCAGGGTCACCAGCGACATGGACCCCACGCCGAAGATCAACACCACCACCAGGGCGGCCCCGCGCTCGCCTCGGTCGGGAGGCGGCGAACCGTCGCTCCTCCCCTTCGTCCCTGATCGCATGGGCATCCTCCACCGCGTGTGCTTTTCCGTGCGTCGTCGCGCTCAGCAACGCACGCTCCCGGCGTAAGTCAGCCCGTGTCGTGCCCCGCCGGGCGCGCGGTGTTCAGCGCGCCTTACACAGCCCGGGTGGATCGCCCGACCCTGCCTCACTCCCGGGGGCCGTTGCGCATCTCCACCCGGTCGAGGAACGTCCGCCGCAGGGGCTGCGGGGCGCCGGCCCGGGTGCCGCTCCAGCGCGGGTCGGGATCGGTGAGCTCCAGGGCGACCTCCAGCCACTTGCCGCCGGGCGGCTGGCGCAGCTGCAGGTCGCTGATCCCGCCGGCGATCTGCAGCGCCTCGTTCGGCTCGACCGCGCCGTCGCCGTCGTAGTCCGCCTCTCGCACCAGCACGAACCGAGGGGTCGGCACGGGGACGCCCGAGAACTCGCCGTCGCGGACGACGCTGAACCGCACCGGCTCGCTCCAGTCCGCGGCGCCGAGGCCGGTGCGGAAGCGCAGGTCGAGGAGCGGCAGGCGGCTGGTGATCGCCGCCAGGCCGGCGGGCCTTCCCTCCGGGTACAGCGCGAACATGGGGGCCGCGGCCACGTCGCTGTTCCAGCCGCTCTGGCGCACCTCGCGGCGGAGGCCGTCCAGGATCCGCCGCGCCCGCTGCTCCTGGTCCAGGTGGAGCACGCTGTCGCTCGCCTGGCGCTGGAGGGGGATCGTGGCGCTGCCGACGGCCAGGATCAGGAGGGCCAGGACGGCCGTCGCGATCAGCATCTCGAGCACGGTCAGGCCGCGGCTGGCGCGGCGGCGCCTGCACGTCTTCATCATCGGTTCCTCAGCCGGCTGGCGGCCACCCAGTTGTTGCTGCCGTCGTGCCCCCTCCAGGCGACCACCGCCTCGAGCTCCAGCACGTCGGCGGTCCCGTCGCCGTCGTAGTCGTTCAGGCCCGGGCCCTCGCGCACGATCAGGCGTCCGGCCCAGGTCGACTCGTCCACGTCCGCGGTGTCGGGGTCGTCCTGCAGGGGATAGAAGCTGGCGTCGGCGGCGGGGAGGGTGGTGCCTCCCTCGCCGTAGGGCACCTCGAAGGCGGCGATCCCGGGGGTGAGCGCGCCGTAGGGGGTGGCCGCGAGCTCCTCCAGGGTGCGGAAGGCGGCGTCGGAGGCCGCCTGGTGCTCGCGCGACCAGACCTCGGCCTTGCGGGCGCTGCCCAGGGCCGCGAACAGGCCGGTCAACAGGATCACCAGCAGCGCGGTGGCGAACACGATCTCCACCAGGGTCAGCGCCTTGCGACGCCCGCCGAAGGCGCGGCGGCGCGCGCGGGAGGAGGGGAAGCGACGGCTCATGGGGCCTCCGTCTGGTTCAGCATGTCGTCCTCGTAGCCCAGGCCGTCGAGGCCGACCTCGAGCAGCGCGGCGATGGCGTGGCCCACGCTGGGCCGCTCCAGGTAGGCGGAGAGGTGCAAGGGGAAGGTCTCCTTGGGCAGGCCGACCGTGTCGACGAACTGCGAGAAGGTGTTGAGGGCCGAGTTGAAGTTGGGGTCGTCGAAGGTGAACCGCGACTTGGAGCCGTTCTTGATCCGGACGTCGGCCCCGTTGATCGCCCCCTCGGGGGTGGCCAGCACCATGGAGCCGTTCACCTCCCAGCCGCCGCCGCTCTCGACCTGGTAGTCCACTCCGTCGCCGAGCATCAGCGCGACGCCGTTGACCGTCGTCCTCGAGCCGTGGTCGGAGAACTCCTCGTTGTCGGCCGAGGCGGTGAGCAGGAACACGCCGTTCACCTCCAGGCGCGAGCCGCTGGCCGCCTCGTACGTCACCTTCTCGCCGCCCACGTTCGAGTCGCCGCCGTTGACCGCCAGCACCGACTCGGGGTCGTTGGGGCCGATCTGCACCCGGCCGCCGCTCTCCACGTACAGGCGCGCGTTCTCGCCCAGGCTCTGGTCGCGCTCGTGGGTCACCACCACGTTGCCGTCCCAGGCGAAGTCGCCCTTGACCGAGAAGTCGCCGGCGACGATCAGGTTGCCGGTGCCCGTCAGCCCCACCCCTTCGCCGATCCGGGTGGTGGCGGCCGACACGTAGTAGTCCCCCTCGGGGATCACGTACTCGCCGCTGGGGACGTCGTCGGTGATGTCGGCGTAGTCGACGTTGCCGTCGCCGTTGGTGTCGCCCCAGGCGCCGTAGGTGTCCTGCAGGTAGTGGCGCAGGTCGGTGCCGGTGTGACCGTTCTGGCTGGTCATGATGTCGCGCGCCAGCTCGTCGAGGGACGCCGTCATGTCGTCGGCGAGCTGCGGGTCGATGATCCCGGGCTCCTCGTTCATGACCGTGCCCAGGCCCGAGACGATGTCCCCGTCGGCGTCGGAGCCGGTGATCGAGACCTTGTTGGTGAGGGAGCCGTCGGGCTTGGTGATCGCGTCGACGAACGCCTCGTGCCACACCGGGTCGCTGACGTTGACCGCGGGGACGCCGGGCACCGTCGAGGTGATCGTGAGCTCCGCCGCCTTCCCGATGTCGAGGTCGTTGGCGGTGCCGCTGGACCCCCCGGCGCCGCCCACCACGCTGAACGCCTGGCGGTCGCGCAGGAACGCCGGCAAGGCATCGTCCACCAGCAGCTTGGCCGACGCCGTCTCCTGCGGGTCGAGGAAGTCGGGGGTCGCGGCCGCCACCAGCAGGACGCGCTGCCAGCGGCCGTCGACCAGCTCCCGCACCACCGCGGCGCGGACGTACCCCAGGCGGTAGCCCCGCGGGCCGAGGACCGCCACGCCCTGCTGCCCCGCGGGCGTCGCCGCCTCGGCGTCGCTGGCGTAGGTCCCGTCGTAGGCGCGGGTGCGCAGCAGGGCGCCCACGCCGTCCTGTCCCGGGTCGACGTCCGCGTCGCCGAGGAGGCTCCGCTCCTGATGGCGCGCCAGGTTCAGCTCGTGCAGCGACAGGGCGGCGCCGCGCAGCAGCACGGTGTGGAGGACCTTGCGCCGGTGGCGGGACGTCTCGTGCGCCAGGCTGGCCTGCGTGAGGCTCATCAGCAGCAGGACCAGCGTCATGGCGCCCAGCCCGAAGATCAGGACGACGACCAGGGCCGCCCCTCGTTGGTCCCCCTTGGTGGTGGCTCGACCTCGCGCACGCTTCATCTGCTCCGACCTCCCGTGGGCCTCGTCCGGCGCGGCGGTGTGCAACGACCGCACCAGCCCGCAACCGCACGGTCGCGAGCGCCGCCCGCGCAGCCCGCGGCGCGCTTTCTCCCCGCGCGGCGGGCGGAATCCCCACCGCGCCGCGTCCGCCCGGGGGCTCGGCTCCCGGTGGGGAAATTCCCGACGCCCTGCAGGCGCCCGGGCGGAGGCGTTACGATC
>JAWLGW010000326.1:0-6873 GCA_041690735.1 Planctomycetota bacterium | reverse complement strand
CGGGCCACTTCGCTGGCCGAGAGGACCACCCGCACGTAGGCCAGGGCCTCGCCGCGGTGGGTCCACTCCACCTCGCGCAGGACCAGGTCCTGGGCGCCCTCCCGGTAGTAGCTGGCCACCGCCTCCCGGTCCTGCTCGGCCAGGCGGGCCTGCAGGTCGTGGTGCAACCAGGCGCCGAGCACCTGCTGCAGGACGTCCACGTCTCCGGTGTGCCAGGCCCACAGGAAGGTCTGGAAGGCGCGCTCGGGCTCGGTCCGGTCGGGGTAGATCGGCGGCGGCTCGACGGGCCCCTCGGGCGGGACCGTCCCGCAGCCGGCGGGCAGGGCGGTCAGGGCGAGCAGCAGGCCAAGGGCCGCCAGGAGCGCGCGCAGCCGGCTCACGCCACCGCCTCGGCGATCGCGGCGTCGAGGTCCCGCCCGGCGATCCGCTCGAACACCTCCCGGTAGCGGGCCACGGTCTCGCGCACGATCGCCTGGGGGAGCGAGGGGGCCTGGGGCGCCTCCATGGCGCCCGCCGGCAGGGTCTTGAGGTAGTCGCGGACCACCTGCTTGTCCCAGGGCGAGGGCGGCCGCCCTGGCTGGTGCTCGTCCGCCTTGAAGAACCGGCTGGAGTCGGGGGTGAACACCTCGTCCACCAGCACCAGGCGGCCGTCGGGGAGGTGGCCGAACTCGAGCTTGGTGTCGCACAGGAGCAGGCCCCGCTCGGCGCACCGGCGCGAGGCCTCCCGGAACAGGGCGATCGCCCGCTCGCGCAGCTCCGTCGCCAGCTCGGCGCCGACCTCCGCCTCGAGCTCGGCGAAGGTGAGCGGCTGGTCGTGGCCCGCCGTCGCCTTGGTGGTGGGGGTGAAGATCGGCTCGGGCAGCGCCCCCCCGATCGGAATGCCCGCCGGCAGGGGCACCCCCTGAATGGCGCCGTCCCGCTGGTAGGCCTCGAGCACCGAGCCCGCCAGGTAGCCGCGGACCACGCACTCCACCGGCACCACCTGCGCGCGGCGGACCAGCACCGCGCGGCCGCCCAGGGTGCGGGCGGCGGCGGCGACCGCCGGCGGCATCTCCCTGGCGAGGCCGGTCACCAGGTGGTTCTGGCACCGACCCGCCAGGGCCCGGAACCAGTGGGTCGAGGTCTGGGTCAGCACGGCGCCCTTGCCGGGGATCGCCGAGGCGAGCACCCGGTCGAAGGCAGAGATCCGATCGGTGGCGACCAGCAGCAGGTGCTCGGCGTCCACCCGGTACACGTCGCGCACCTTCCCCTGGTGGATCCGCTCCAACCCCGGCAGGTCGGTCTCCAGGATCACGTCGGCGTCGCTCATGAGCCCTCTCGCTCCAGCCGCTGCAGATCCTCGGCGGTCCACCGACCGCCGCGTCCCCGGCCGCGGCGCCCCCCTCGGCGGCCGACCCCGGCGCCTTGCAGCGGCAGGGGCGTGTCGAGGCGGCGCAGCACGCACACCGCGATCGCCAGGGCGTCGGCGGCGTCGTAGGGAGGGGCAGCCTCCTCGCCGGCGCCGAGGGCGTGCAGGACGGCCCGCCGCACCGCCTCCTTGCCGGCGCGGCCGTGACCCGAGACGCTCTTCTTGACCAGGGCCGGCGGCACCTCGTGCACCTCGATCCCCGCCTGGGCCGCCGCCAGCAGGCAGGCGGCCCGGGCCTCGGCCAGGCGGATCGTGCTGCGCACGTTCATGCCCACGAAGGCCTCCTCCAGCCCGACCGCCGCCGGCTGGTGCCCGGCGATCAGGGCGCCCACCTCGGCGTGGATCCGCGCCAGCCGGGTCGCGATCGGCGCGTCGCCGGGGAGGCGGACGGTCCCGCAGGCGACCAGCGCCAGGGCGTCGTCGCGCTGCTCGATGACCCCCCACCCGGTGGTGCGGGAGCCGGGGTCGATCCCGAGCAGGCGACGGAGCGGACGGGGTGAGCGCTCGCTCACTCCTCGCCGTCCCCGTCCTCGGTGGCCTCGATCACGTCCCACAGCGCCTCGCGCACCTCGTCGCCGTCGAGGGAGGCCTCGGCGGTGCGAACGTTCGCCTCGGGCGCGTCGTCCACCCACCGGACCTGCTCGGCCAGCCCGCCGAGGGTCTTGCTGCGGCGGGCCAGGCCGCCGCCGCGCTTGAACAGGCTCTGGCGGGCCCGGAACACGAGCTTGATCGGGACCTCCTTCCAGGGCAGCTGATCCCGCAGCTGATTGGCGAGGTACCGCCGCCAGGAGCGCTGGAACAGCTCGGGGTCGTTGACGAACAACAGCACCGTGACCGGGTTGGTCGCCACCTGCGTGCCGAAGAACACCTTGCCGAGCTTGCCGCGCACCGGCTTGGGGCGCCGCCGGGAGATCGCGGCCGCCAGAGCGCGGTTGAGCGGGCCCGTGGCCACCTTGATCATGGACTGGCGGTACAGCTCGAAGGCCAGCTCCACCGGGGCCGTGTCGTGGAGGCCCTCCTTGGCCGAGATCGCCACCAGGGGCGTGTAGGCGAGGGAGGGGATCGTCTTGACCACGTAGTCCGAGTACTCCTCGGGCGTCATGCGGTCCGCGACCAGGTCCCACTTGTTGGCCACGATCACGCAGGCCTTGTGCTCGTCGCCGATGGTGCCGGCGATCTTCTTGTCCACGTTGCCGATGTCGCGCAGGCAGTCGAGGAACAGCAGGGCCACGTCGCAGCGGCGCAGGGCGATCTCCGCCCGGCCCTGCGAGATCACCTCGATCGAGTCGTCCGCCTTGCCCCGCTTGCGCAGGCCGGCGGTGTCGATCAGGACCACCTCGCGGCCGGCGACCTCGAGGCGGACGTCGACCGCGTCCCGGGTGGTCCCCGCCTTCTCCGACACGATCACCCGCTCGGCGCCGAACAGGCGGTTCACGTAGGTCGACTTGCCCACGTTGCGGCGCCCCACGATCGCGATCCGCAGCAGCCGATCGGGCGCGGCGGCGGGGGCCGCGCCCTCCTCGCTCGGCGCCGCCGCCTCGTCCGCCTCGGCCTCGGCGGCCGCCGCCTAGGGCGGCACGACGGCGGCCGGGGCCGGCGTGGGCTGATCGAGGCGCGGCAGCGGCGGCAGCTTGGCCACGACCGCCTCCAGCAGGTCCGAGCGGCCGGTCCCCTCCTTGGCGGACAGGGTCAGCACGTCGCCCTCCAGGCCGAGGGCGTAGAACTCGCCCGCCATGGCCTCGAAGGTCGCCGACTCCACCTTGTTCGCGGCCACCACCACCGGCTTGCCGGTCTTCTTGAGCCGGCGGGCGATCTTCTCGTCGAGGGGGACCAGGCCGGCCCGGGCGTCGACCAGGAACAGGACCAGGTCGGCGTACTCCACCGCCAGGTCGATCTGTCGGTCGACGTCGCGGTCGAAGGCGTCCTCGGTGCCGCCCATGCCGCCGGTGTCGCACACCTCGAAGGCGGTGCCGTCCTCGAGCTCCACCAGGGCCGCGATCCGATCGCGGGTGGTGCCGGCGGTCGGCTCCTCGATCGCGATGCGGGCGCCGACCAGCCGGTTGAACAGGGTGGACTTGCCCACGTTGGGGCGGCCCACGATCGCCACGAACGGGTAGCGTCCGCCGCCCCCCGAGACCTCGGGCGAGGCGGGCTTGAGCCGTCGCTTCCGTCGCTTGCCGTCGCCGCGCGCCACCGCGTCCTCCCTGCTGGGGCGCGGATTCTATCAGTCGGTTACGCGCCAGCCGGGGCGAGCGTCGCGCCCGGGCCACCAGGCCGCCGCGGCCAGGAGCAGGGCCAGCAGGGCCAGCGGGGGCCGGAGCGAGCGCGGGCGCGGCGGGGGTCGCGCGGCCTCGAGGCGGTCCAGCGCCTCGGGGTCGAAGGGGCGAACAGCGGAGTCCGCCGCCAGGAGCGCGGGCGGCAGCGCGGCCGCCACCGTGCCGACCCAGGGAGCGCCCGCGGCGGTGGTGTAGCGGCGCACCTCGAGCAGCGGACGCGGCGCTCCCTCGACCGGGGCCGGCGGCGACGCCCCGGCGGTCACCGCCGCCAGCGCGCCGTCCCGGGCCGGCGCGGCGGCCTCCAGCAGCTCGGCCCAGAACAGGGGGAAGGAGCCGTGGCGGGTCCAGCTCGAGGCGAGGTCGAGGGGCGCGGTCACCACGGCCACCAGTCGCTCGCCGGCACCCTGCGCCAGCACCAGCGGACGCCCGCCCGCCTCGATCACTGGCGTCGCTCCCGGCAAGCCGGCGGGTGGCGCTCCGAGCCGGGCGGCAGCCACCCCCTGGCGACCGAGGGCGGCCTGGGTGTGTCGGAAGGCGGCCGTCGGCGGCCCCGCCTGGAGGAGGCCTCCCGGCAGCGCGTCCCGCTCGTCGAGCGCCTCGGGCACGACCACCACCGCGACAGGTGGGAGCACCTGCGGCAGGCGGGGCAGCACCAGCAGGTCGAACGCCCCCGCCATCTCGCCGGCGTCCTCCTGCTCGAGCGCCGGCAGGTCCACCGTCGCCACGCCGGGGACGGCGGCCAGGGCGCGCCGCACCGCCGCGCCCGGCTCCCCCGCCACCCCCACCCGGCGGGGCCGCAGGGGCGCACGGACGGCGAAGGCGCGGTCGTCGAGCGGCAGGGCGTCGGCGCCCGGCGCGGCCTCGAGGCGGGCGGAGGCTTCCAGCGCGCCGGCGGGGTAGCCCTCGCGAGCGCGCCACCGGGCGAAGCCGAACGCTACACCCTCTCCTGCCGGACCGGCGGGCCGCGCCTCGTGGGTGGCGGTCAGGAGCCGTCCCGCGGGGCTACGGGCGGCGAGGTGGACCTGCACCGGAGCGGCGGCGCCGTAGAAGGCGACCGTCGCCACCAGGTCGCCCTCCTCCTCGCGCAGGCCGATCAGGCCTCGGTTGAGGAGCGGGCCGCCGGCGAGGGCTACCAGGAGGGGGGAGAGGTGCTCGGGGAGGGGGCGGTCGGTGGCGACGAGCACCGGGACGCGCCGGGCCTGGGCAGGAGGGAGGAGGCGGGCCAGGGCGGCTGGCAGGTCCGCCAGGGCGGCCACGGGCTCCGCGGCCGCCAGCGCCGCCCGGGCCGCCGAGGGCGACCGGGGGGTGGGGGAGTCACCGGGGCCCGCCGGCAGCAGGTGGAGGCGCACCGCGTCGTCGTCGCGCAGGCGGCCCAGGGCGTCGTCGAGGTGGCGCCGGTGCAGGTCGATCCGGCGGGCGCCGCCGCCTTCGAGGGTCGCCGAGGCGAGGCCCCGGTCGAGGACCACGTCGACCCGCACGGGGCCGGGAGGGCCGAGCGCCACCCGCGGATCGGCGGCCGCCGCCGCGAGGGCCAGCGCAGCGGCCGCCCGCAGCAGCCACCGACAGCCCACCCGGCGGCGCTGCGCGCGCGCCTCGGCCTCGGCCGCGGGCGAGGGGGCGAAGAGGGTGACGTCGGCCACCGCGACCTCGAGCGGGCGCAGGCGCCACCGCTCGAGCAGCCACAGCAGCGCCACCGCCAGCGGGCCGAGGAGGAGAAGCCAAGGATGGAGGAAGGCGTGGTTCAATGCCGGGCATTGTAGGAGGGGCGGCGACCCATGAGCTTCGCGGTGCGGGTGTTCGAGGGCGACGCGACCGCGGTGCGCGGCGTCCCGGCGCTGGTGGTCGCCGCCAACCGGCAGCTGACGCTGGGGTGGGGGACGCACCTGGCCGAGAAGGTCGAGGCCCTGGCCGGGCCCGAGGTCGAGGCCGAGGCGCTGGCGCAGCGGCCGGGCGGCGTGGCCCTGGGCGAGGCGGTGCTGACCTCCGCCGGCCGCCTGGAGGGGTTCACCCACCTGATCCACGCGGCGGTGCTCGACAAGTACGACTTCAACCCCCTGTTCTTGCTCCGCCTGCGCGAGCGGACCTCCGAGGCGACGCTGCGCGGCGCCGCGCGGGCCTCCCTGCGCCTGGCCGAGGAGGCGGGGCTGGCCGGGTTGGTGCTCACGCCCATGGGGGCGGGGATCGGCGGCATGCGGGCGGCGAAGTGCGCCCGGATCCTGGTGGAGGAGGTGCGCGCCTTCGAGGCTGCGGGTCCGCAGGCGGTGGGCGAGGTGGTGTTCGCCTGCCTCAAGCCCAAGGACGTCAGCGCCTTCCGCCAGGCGCTCGACTAGGCCTTCGACCGGACCCTGCCGAGCTCGCCGCGGCGACATCCTGCAGCGCTCGCCGCGGCATGCCGCCGCATTTCCCGAGCTTGGGAAGCCGCAACACGGCGTTGTCAGCCGGGAGGGAGCCGCAACCCAATCAGGGGGAAGACTTGCGCCGTCACGACCGCGGCACGCGGCTCGCTGACCGGGCGGCGATCCTGGAGAGCGTAGGAGCAGCCGCATGAAGCCCGCCATGTCCCCCGTCCGCCTGTGCCTCGGCGTCGTTCACCTGTGCGTGGCGCTGTATTGGGGCTGGATCGGCCTCGAGCTGCTGTTGGGCGACAACGTCGTCGACTTCTTCGGCATGCCGCTGTTCGAGATGCCCCGCTGGATCGCGGTGCCCTACCTGTTGCTGGGGCTGACCGCTGCGGGCGGCGCGTACGGCTTGCTCAAGCCGGCCCGGTTCGGCCTGTTCGTCGCGGCCGTGCACGCCGGCGCGATCCTGATCCTGTTCTTGCCGGCGTCGATCGTGCTGCTGATCGAGGCGCCCTTCATGACCGGCGAGCTGATCCAGTGCGCCCTGCACCTCACCGTGCCCACCGCGACCCTGGCCTACCTCGCCTTCAGCAAGGACATCCGCCAGATCGTCCGGGGCTGACGCCTCATTGCGGCCGGCGGGTGAGGCCCTAACCCGGATATTGCGCGACTTCGTCGCTCATATCCGGGTTAACAGCGACGTTGGTGCGGCCGGCTTCGCAGGCAGCCGGCCCGCTGCGCGGGCCGACTGCATGCTTGCTGGCCGCTGCGGGCGCTGCTGCGACGGGTGTCGCTTCGCGACACACCGTCGCCGCGCCCTCACGCTGCGCCGTGCTCGGCGCAGCAAGCT
>JAWLGW010000325.1:0-6884 GCA_041690735.1 Planctomycetota bacterium | reverse complement strand
CTGATCGCCGTGGCGCCGCAGCGGCGCCCCGTCGGGGCCGGTGGGCGTCCCCGCGAAGTAGACCTCGTGGTGGTCGCGGTTCAGCAGCCGCTGCGAGAGGCCGATCGAGGGCGGCAGCAGGAACACCTCCCCGTTGTCCTTGGGCTGCCCCTCGGGGTCGCGCAGCTCGAAGGAGAGGCCCAGGGCCGGGGTGGTGAAGGCGGCCGGCGCGGCGGGCTGGACCAGGGTGCCGGTGACGTAGCCGCCGCCGATCTCGGTCCCGCCGCAGTACTCGATCACCGGCCGATACCCCGCCCGGCTCATGAGCCACAGCATGTCCTCCGGGTTGCTGCACTCCCCTGTGGAGGCGAAGCACTTGATCCGGCTCCAGTCGAGCCCGCGGGTGCAGTCGGTCGTCCGCCAGGTCGACACCAGGCTCGGCACCACCCCCAGCATCGTCACGCCGGCGTCCTGCACGAAGCGGGCGAACTCGGGGCCGGTGGGCGCGCCGCAGTACAGGGCGACGGCGGCGCGGTTCACCAGCGCCGCGTAGATCAACCAGGGGCCCATCATCCAGCCCAGGTTGGTCGGCCAGGCCAGCACGTCGCCGGGCTGCACGTCCATGTGCAGGGCCCCGTCGGCGGCGCACTTGATCGGCGTCAGGTGGGTCCAGGGGATCGCCTTGGGGTCGCCGGTCGTGCCCGACGAGAACAGGACGTTGGTCACCGCGGTCGGCTCCGCCAGGTGATCCCCGGCTTGCGCCTCCGCGGGCAAGAAGTCCGACCAGGCGAGGTCGCCCTCCCGCAGCTCCACCGCCAGGGCCTCCCCCGCCGCCGGCAGCACGATCGCCCGCGGCGCGCCGGCCTCGACCAGCTTGGCGTGCAGGGGCAGCTGCTTGCCGCCGCGCAGCTGCACGTCCTGAGTGAACACCGCGCGCGCCTCGCCGATCCGCACCCGGGTGGCGATCTCGTGGGGGGCGAAGCTGTCGGCGATCGCCACCACCGCGCACCCGGCGCGCACGATCCCCAGGTAGATCGCCACCGACTCGGGGGTCATGGGCATGAAGGCGGCCACGGCGTCCCCGGGAGCGAGGCCCAGGGCGCGCACGCCCGCGGCGACGCGCCCCGAGAGCGCGTGCAGCTCCGCCAGGCTCCAGCGCTCGATCAGGCCGCCCTCGCGCTGGAACACGATCGCGTCCCGCTCGCCGTCGGTCTCGAGCGCCGCGAAGCAGCTGCGCGCGATGTTGAGGCGCGCCCCGGGCAGCCAGTCCGGGTCCTCCACTCCGCCGCGGGAGAGGTCGAGCGCCGCCCGCGGCCGCTCGGCCAGGGCGATCCCCAGCTCGTCGAGCATGAGGCCCCAGAACTCGCCGCGCTCCGCCACCGACCAGGCGTGGAAGGCCCGATAGCTGCCGCAGCAGCGAGCCGCCATCAGCCGCCCGAGGCGCGTCGCCTGGGCGGCCTCCTCGGCCGGGAGCCAGGCCGCGAGCGGGCCTCGATGCTGCTCATCCCACTGGGCCGCCAACGTCCGGTAGATCGCGAGGTGCGCGGCGAAGGGCTGCTCGGGCCGGAGCAGGTCGCGCGTCAGGTCGGCCCAGCGCTGATCCGCGGGAGCGCCGTGGTCAGCCAGGCGATCTGCGATCTGCGCCGCGACGGGCGGCTCGAGCCCCAGCGCCTCGAGCTCCTGCTGGGTCAGCTCCATGGGGTCCCTCCGGGTGGGTGAGGGCGGAACGCTAACAAACCGCCGCGGCCCCCCCACACGAGCGCGGGCCTCCCCCGCCGCGCGGAGGAGGCCCGAGGCGGACGACCGCCGCGCCTTCCCTACCCGACCAGGGTCGCGGCCAGGGAGCCGACGGGCCGGGCGAAGTGGTCGTTGACCGCCGTCGCCTCCCAGCCGCTGTGGACCATACAGTTCTGGCACTTGGGGTTGCCGCTGCGCTGGCCGTAGGCGCCCCAGTCGGTGGTCTCGATCAGCTCCTTGTAGGTGGCGGTGTACCCCTCGCCGAGCAGGTAGCAGGGCTTCTGCCAGCCGAACACGGTGCGGGTGGGGTTGCCCCAGGGGGTGCAGTCGTACTCGGGGTGCTTGCCCTGCAGGAACTCGAGGAAGAAGGGCGAGTGGTTGAACCGCCAGCCCTTCTCCTTGTGCCCGGCGAGGATCTTCTGGAACAGCTCCACCGTCTGCTCCCGCTGCAGGAACAGCTCCTGCTGGGGCGCCTTCTGATAGCTGTAGCCCGGCGAGATCATCATGCCGTCGGTGCCGACCTCGTGGGTGAGGAGGTCGAACATGCTCCGCAGCTCCTCGGGGTCCTCGCCGTTGAAGATCGTGGTGTTGGTGGTGACCTGGAAGCCGGCGTCCTTGGCGGCGCGGATCGCCTCCATGGCCTTCTTGTAGACGCCCTCCCGGCAGACCATCTGGTCGTGGCGCTCCTCGAGCCCGTCGAGGTGCACGGACAGGACCAGGTAGCTGGAGGGCTTGAACAGGTGCAGCTTGCGCTTGAGCAGGAGCGCGTTCGTGCACAGGTACACGAACTTCTTCCGCTTGGTGTAGCCCGCCACGATCTCGCCGATCTCGGGGTGGATCAGGGGCTCACCGCCCGCGATCGACACCACCGGGGCGCCGCACTCCTGGGCCGCGTCCCAGCACTCCTGCGGGGTGAGGCGCTTGTCGAGGATGTGGTCGGGATACTGGATCTTCCCGCAGCCGCCGCAGGCGAGGTTGCAGCGGAGCAGGGGCTCGAGCATCAGGACCAGCGGATAGCGCTTGCGGCGCAGGAGGCGCTGCTTGAGGACGTAGCCGGCCACGGCGGCGGACTGCTTGACGTTGACACCCATGAGGGCTCACTCTTCCGACAGGGGAGATACGTTGCGTGGGTGCGGCGCCGACCCCTCCCCCCGGAGGGCCCTGCGCCGCGGTTCGGCCCGAGGGGGCCGGTGCGTTGGTCTACTCGTCCAGGCTGTGGGTCCAGCGCTCCCGCGGCTCTTCGATCCGATCGACCCGCAGCACGACGCGCTCGCTCTGGACGCGGCCGCTGGCGGCGGGGTGGATCCGACCCCACAGGGTGGAGCGCTCCACGCGGCCGAACAGGGTCACGATCGGGCGGTTGCTCCAGATCCGGTACAGCTCCCAGTACAGGCGGCGCCGGTCCTCGTTCGCCTGGGCCGGCGTGAGGTCTCGCTTTCGCTGCCGCTCGTTGACCGCCTCGATCCGCTCGATCACGTCGGCGTAGCCCTTCTCGGCGTCGGCCCAGATCGACTCCAGGTAGTCGCCCATCTGGCTGCGCGGGACGAGGCAGTGGAAGTGGACGGTGTCGAACACCACGTGGTCGGTGCCGTCGAGCTGGTTCTTCCGCTCGGGGCGCGAGGGCCACAGCACCGCGAGCTCGTCGGTCACCACCACCCGCTTGCCCACGATCGCGGCGCTGTCGGTGCGGATCAGCCGGTCGAGGTCCTTGCGCAGGTAGAAGAGGTAGACCTCCTCGGCGCCGCGGGCCCCGGCGGCGCCCAGGGCCAGGCCCAGCAGGGCGGCGACCAGGGTGACGGGGCGGAGCCGGTTGAGCAGGAGGGGTCGAGCCATGAGCGTCGCTCCGAATGAGGCGTGAGGCGCGCGCTTAAAGGGCGGCATTCTAGACCCTTGTCGATGCCGGAGTCAACGACGCTCCCGGTCGACCCGCCCTTCTCCCCGTCGCCCAACCCGGTAGAATCACCCACTTCTGGGATCGGCCGGGCTCCGTTCACGCTCTGGTCGAGCCTTACGCCTCCCGCGCCCGAGCCGAGCCCGAGCCGAGATGGACCCTACCGACGCTCCCGTGCCGAGAGATGACGCTGACCGGGCGGCCGAGCGCGCCCTGGACGCCGAGCTCATTCGGCGGGCGGTCGGCGGGGACCGGCAGGCGTTCGACGAGATCTACCAGCGGCACCGGCGCAAGGTGTTCAAGATCGCCTACGGCATGACCCGCAGCGAGGACGACGCCCTCGACGTGGTGCAGGACACCTTCGTGAAGGCGCACCGCTCCCTGGCGCGGTTCGAGGGGCGCTCCGCCCTGGGCACCTGGCTGTGCCAGATCGCCACCCACCAGGCGATCGACCTGGCCCGCCGCCGCAAGGTGCGGCAGGCGGACAGCCTGGAGGAGGACAGGGTCGGCGCGGACGAGCCGGGGGGCTCGCCGCGCGCCAAGGCCCAGGAGCGAGAGCTCAAGGCCGCCCTCGAGAAGGCGCTGGGCGAGCTGTCCGAGAAGCACCGCACCGTGTTCGTGCTCTACACGGTGAAGGGCCTCTCGTACAAGGAGATCGCGCAGGTGCTCGAGATCTCGATCGGGACGGTCATGTCTCGCCTGTTCTACGCCCGCAAGAACCTGCAGCGCATGCTGGCGGACTTCGCCGGGACCTAGGCGGTAAGGAGCCGGCGAGGCGCCCATGGTTTCGGAAAAATCCAGGGGGACCAGAATTTTGGCGGCGGGGGGGCCGTCCCACCGACCGAGCCGGGGACGGAGCCCGGCAACCCTTTCGAATACAGCGAGTTAGAGAGCTCGCGCGAGAGACGCCATGGACTGCCGCACCCTGACCGAGATCTTCGCGGGCGAGCGCGCGGACGACCTCACCGAGGCCGAGTCCGCCGCCTTCGAGAGCCACCTCGAGGGCTGCCTCGCCTGCCGCGAGCGCCTGGCCCACGCCGAGGACGAGCTGGCGCCGCTGGCCCGGTGGGAGCCCGACGAGCCCCGCTGGGAGCGCGCCGATCGGGCCATCGCCGCCGAGCTGGCGGCCCCTCCGGTGATCGCCTTCCGCCCCACCCGGCTGCCCGCGTTCCTGGCGGCGGCCGCCGCGGTCCTCCTGCTGGTGGGGGCCGGCGTGATCCTGCAGCTCCGGCCCCAGGGCCCGCGCGACGGCGCGCCGCCCTCCACCAGCGCCGTCGGGACGGACGTCCTGGTCCCCAGCGGCGCCGGCGACGTCGAGCTGGTCGAGCTGGAGGCGGGCCCCGGCTTCGCGGCGGAGGCCCAGCCGCTCGGCGACGGCACGGTGCGCGTGGTGGTGACCGAGCGGGAGTGACGTCGTCCGTGTCGACCCCGCTTCGCCCGAGCGTCCGCTATGATGAAGCTCGCGCCGGAGGTCACCCCGTGCCGCGCCTCACCCGCTCCCTCACGTCCCCCCTCACCTCGTTGGCGGCCCTGGTCGCGATCGTCGTGGCGACCTCGCCGCTGGCCGCTCAGGAGCAGCGGCCCGGGGCGGCCCTGGCCGAGCTGGTGGCGATCCGGGCCGCCGGGCAGCTGCGCGAGGGGGACGAGCCGGCGGTGGACCCGCGCCTCGAGCGCTACCGCGGGCTGCTGGGGCCCCTCCCGTACGATCGCTACGCGCCCCAAGGCACCCCTGCCGCCAAGACGGTGCCGCAGGGGAGCGGGCAGGTCTGGAGCGAGGAGGAGCTGGGCGTCCCCTACCGGGCGCAGGTCGAGTACGAGCCCCGCGGCGGCAAGCTCCTGCTGACGGTGGAGGTGACGCGACGGCGGCACGCGCCCGAGGAGGGCCACGAGCGGGTGGTCTCCATGAAGGTGCTGCTGAGCGAGGGCGCCTCCTACATGATCCAGTGCGTCGGCGCCTTCCCCGACGGCGACCTCCTGCTGGTGGTACGCGCCGCCCGATAGCCCGGCACCTCGCGACCTCGTCCCGAGGGGGCGCCCCGCCCCCCAGGCGGCGATGCGATACTGCCCGCATGCTCCGGTTCGAGGACCTCATGGCGGCGCGGCTGCTGTACCAGCAGCTCCCTCAGCGGCGCGACCTGCTGCTGGCGGGGCTGGACGCGCTGCAGGCCGGCGCCACCCAGCGCTCGCTCCTGGCGTCGCTGGTCGATCGGGGCGTGCTCGGCATGGAGCAGGCCCAGGTGGTGTTCGAGCAGGTGGAGGGCTACAAGCGCGAGCGGTCGCTGGGGATCTACGCGCACCTGCTGGCGGGCGAGGGCGTGAGCGCGCTCTCGCTCCAGGCGCTGCGGGAGCGGATCGGCTTCGGCGGGGATCTCAACGCCCTGGGGGACGCCGTGGTCCGCGAGGGGATCGTGGCCCCGGCGCGCGAGCAGCAGCTGCGCTTCCAGGCTCGCCTGGTGTTCGACCGCGACATGGCGAACCAGGTGGCCCAGCACGTCGCCGCCCACCCCGGCCCCGCCGCCCCCTCGGAGAGCGCGCCGCCCGCCATGGGCGAGTCGATCCGCCTCAAGGGGATGGCGCGCCCGCCGACCGCGGCGCCGCCCGACGAGGAGGTCCGGGCGCTGGTGCGCGGGACGCTGTCGGACGCCGACGGCGAGCTGCCGGGGCCGCGCTTCCCGATCCCCGCGGCGGTCGACATGTCCGACCCCCTGACGGGCAAGCAGCTGGCGAAGTACCGGATCCTGGGCCGGATCGGCGCCGGGGCCATGGGCACGGTGTATCTGGCCGACACCCAGGAGCAGCCCGAGCGGCCGATCGCCCTCAAGGTGCTGCAGCCGGATGCGGGCGAGGACGCCCAGGGGCGGTTCAAGCGCGAGATCCTGGCCAACGGCTTCTTCAGCCACCCCGGCGTGATCGACATCTACGACGCGGGGGAGACGGACCGCGGCTACCACTACCTCGCCATGGAGTACTTCGAGGGGCAGGACCTCGAGCAAGCGCTGGACGAGGTGAAGAGGCTGCCGCCACGGACCGCCGTCGAGCTGGCCCGGCAGGTGTTCGAGACCCTGGCGGCGGCGCACGGAGCGGGGCTGATCCACCGCGACCTCAAGCCCGCCAACGTGCTCGTGTCGCGCGACTACGCGGTGGCCCGGCTGATGGACTTCGGGATCGCGCTGATCCGCGACCTCGACGAGTTCGAGGCGAACGTGTTCTCCACCAGGGAGGGCGGCGTCACCGGCACGCCGGAGTATATGTCGCCCGAGCAGGCGGCGGAGGAGAC
>JAWLGW010000324.1:0-6885 GCA_041690735.1 Planctomycetota bacterium | reverse complement strand
GGCCCGGCTGCTTGTGGCCGGGTCCGGCGCGAAGAAGAGCCCATGGGGCGCGAGCTGGGCGTTGAGCTCATCGAGAACCAGCCCGGGCTGGACCCGCAGGCGCTCCCACCCTTCGGCGGGGGAGGTCTCCACCTCGCCGTCGGGACCTTGCACCCGCAGCAGCGGCCAGGCCGTCGCCAGGCGTGGGTTCGGCACCGTCTGCGGTCGATCACCGTCGTTACGCAGGACCAGGCGTCCGCCGCCTACCTCCTCGACGACGAGGCGCTCGGGCAGGTCGAGGTGCAGCTGCATGGGGCCTCGGATCAGCCGTTGTTGCGCGGGATCCCGCTGGTGTCCCAGCCGCGCAGCTTGAGGTTGCACCGCCCGCAGTAGTCGTAGTCGTTCCGGCGGCTCTTCTGATAGCTCATGATGCAGTAGTCGCGGTAGTCGTGCTCGGGCGGGATCCCGCCGCCCACCGCGCCGGCGTCCCGCCGCTCGACGGTGCAGGTGGCGCCGCTGCTCTGGCCGGTGAGGGTCTCGCCTGCCTGCAGCCGGATCCCGTCCGCCTCGTCCACCAGCAGGTAGCCCCGGCTGGTGCGGGCCAGCGTCGCCGCGCCGGCACCGGAGATCGATCCGTCGAGCACCTCCTGGTTGCGGAAGGCGCCGCTGAGGTTGCTGAACGTGACCTTGGTGTGCCGCTCGGTCCACTGGTGGGGCAGCAGCAGCACGTGGCCCAGCTCGTGGAGCGCGTTGTGGAACAGGTCGTAGGGCCACTCGGGGCGGGCGTAGATGCTGGCGCCGTAGAACAGGAAGGCGCCGCCGCGGCCCGTCCCCATGCCGCTGGTGGTCATCTCCACCGGGGTGGTCGCCGTGATGGAGTCTCCCAGCGGCGCGTGCAGGATCGTCAGCCCGCTCAAGGCGCCGCGGGTGAAGTAGCGCATCACCTGGTCGAGGCAGTTGATCAGCAGGGTGCGGTAATCGGCCAAGGCGGTCTGGGGGTCGATGTTGCCGTTGGGCAGCCGCGGGATCTGGGGGAAGCCGCCGCCCCGGTTGTTCTCGTACGGCTGGAGGTCGCGCATCTCGACCAGCCCGACCGTGGTCGCCGCATCGAGGAACATGGCGGTGACGTTGTACCGCTGGCTGGCGCGCACCGACGACCAGCGAGGGCGCTCGGGGACGCGTCCACGCGCGTAGCGGATCGCGCGCTGCCAGGTGGCGTCGCCGATGCGGTGGTTCCGTCGCTGGGCCGTCGGCTCCACGATCAGGTGCAGGTAGCAGCGAGCGAAGGGCTCGCGCATGGCCTCGAGGTCGATGTCCTCGAGGGCGCCGAGGTCGGCGCGGGTGGCGCCGTTCGGCGTCCCGCTGGGATAGTCGAACCGGATGTAGCGGCTGATCCGCACCTGCCGCCACACCACGAACGTGCCGGTGTCCGCCTTGACCGCGTGCTCCTCGGTGCCGTCCGAGCGGAGCGCGATCGGCCCGATCGGGTCCAGGAAGGCGCGGAGCTTGAAGCGGTCGCCCCCCTGCACCGAGGGGCGGAAGATCGCCCCCGCCTTGCCGGCGTCGTTGGTCTCGGCCACCACGGCCAGCGGGTAGTCGCTGGCCTGCGCCACGGGGAGCGGCTCGTCGACGCCCTCGCCGGCGTTGAAGCCGGCGCGCTCGGCGGTCTCGAAGTAGTCGCTCGCCTGCCCGGCGCCGGGGCGGCGCTGGCCGCCGCGCTCGACGGGGCAGTTGTCGACCTGGGGGTCCCCCTCCACCGCCGCCACCGCGTCGATCTGCTCGGGCACGTAATCCGACGGGCCGTTGCTGCCGCTCACGCGGGTCTGGTCGCGCAGCGCCGGCGCCTTGACCTCTGAGCCATCCGGCGGCTCGTCGGGGGTGACGAGCTGGAAGTGGACCCGGTGGCCGGCAGCCGCGGCCGCCCACGAGCCGTCTCGCTGCAGCTCCTCCACCACCGCGACCAGGGGGATCGCCCCCACCCGGCGGGTGGCGGTGAAGAACGCCTGCTCCAGCTCGAACCGGTGCCGGTGCGGCGCGGGGAAGGCCCACTGCGGGTGCCCCACCGCCGGAGGCGCGCGAAACGTCCCCGGCAGCACGATCCGCGCGAACTCGCCCTCGGCTGGCAGCTCGGAGGGCGCGCCCTCGCCGGCTCCCTCCTTGACCACCACCTGCTGGTCGACCGCGTCGCTGAGGGCCTGGTCGGCGGCCGCGTCGTCGGCGGCGCCCAGCACCTCCTTGGCGTGCTCCCAGGCCTTCTCGAAGGTCTGCTCCAGCGCCTCGCTCCCCTCGGGGGCGTGGAGCAGCCCCAGGACCTGCAGGCGCTGGGCCCGCGCCGCCTGAGTGCCCGGGGCGTCGCACAGGGCGTCGATCTTCCCCAGCTCCAGGGTCACCCGCAGGGCCCACTCGGCGACCTGGAGCGGCGCCTCCGCCTCGTACTCGGCCCCGGTGGCCTGCGAGACCAGGGTCACCTTGACCGGCAGCGACTCCTCGCCCTCGGTCTTGGTGACCCCGTGCACCACGCAGGTGTCGCCGTCGGGCTCGAGGCGCAGCTTGTCGCTCTGGGCAGACCAGCGCAGCTCGCCGCGGAAGCCCTCGGGGAGGACCTTGGCGCGCAGCCGCACCACGCCGCCCTCGAGCACCTCCTCGGGCGGCGGCGGGTCCTCGTCGCCCTCTTGCTCCTCGCCCTCCTCGGGCACCCCTACCAGCTCCACCTTGGGGATCGCGATCGTCTTGGTGAGGACCGCGTGGGGGCGCTCCGCCCCCAGCGCGTCCACGATGGAGGCCTGCACCTCGAGGGCCTTGCCCAGGTGCTCCTCGGCCACGGTGAAGGTGAAGGGGGAGCCCTGCCCCTCGGCGTCCTGTCCGTCCACCTGCCAGGCCACCCCGTCGCGCACCGCGGCGGGGATCCGGCTCGGGTCGTCGAGGTCCATGAGGTTCGGCTCGCTGGACGAGCCGTTGCGCGGCGCCTCGTCGTAGCAGGCCGCCCCCCACACCACCTCGACCTCGACCTCGTCGTCCTGCTTCGCCTCCTCGGGGAGGGTCAGCTCGGCGATGGCCGCGTGGGCGAGCGAGAAGGGCATGGCCGGCGAGCGGATCGTGTCGGGCTCCGCGTCCTGCTTGACGAACTCGAGCTGCAGCCACAGGGGCGAGTCGTCCACCGTCTTGTCCGAGAGGTCGAGCTCGACCATGCCCTCCCCGTCGAGGTCCGACAGCTGCTGGACCGCCAGCTCCTCGCCCCCCTGCTCCTCGGCGAAGTGGCGGAAGAAGCTGGCCGTGCCGCTGTCGGCGGGCGGCTGGTTGAGCTGGACGCGATAGGCGAGGGACGCCCGCTCGTCGGGCGGGAAGAAGAAGGTCATGGACCCTCCGGTCGCGGGCTCACTCGGGCCGGCTCACCGAGACGGACATGTTGTTCGGCTGCTCGCCCGGCGAGGACTCCGCCGCGCCCGGCGGGTTCACCTGCTGGGCGGGGACATCGTAGCCGGTGCCGTTGCGCCGGACCTCGAACTCGGTCACGTAGCCGGCGCTGCCGTAGCGCAGGTGGGTGGCCTGCGTGACGTAGTACAGGCCCGACCACGTCTTGCCGAGGCCGGTCAGCTCCAGCACGATCCCGGGCTTGATCGCCGTGTCGCCGACGCAGGTCCCGCGCCCCTTGACCGCGTCGAGGGCGTGCTCGTTGAACAGCCCCCAGGCCAAGGCCTTCGCCTCGTCGGGCATGGTGCCGGGGCGCAGCGACACTTGCAGCTTGGCGTCGCCGAAGGCCTTCTTCGCCTCGGTGGGGGCGGGGTCCTTGGGCTCGAGGGACCCGTGCAGGTCCTTCTGGGTCTCGATCACCGCCTCCTTCTGCTTCATGTCCCAGTAGCGGGCGGTGACCTCGGTCGGCACGTTCGCGAGGCTCTTGCGCACGTAGAAGCTCTTGAGCTCCTTGAACCAGGCCAGGGTGTGGGCCTTGCCCTGAGCGGTGCGCGGCTTCTTGAACAGGAGCTTGCGCCCGTCCACCACGTCGACCTCGTAGCCGTGGCGCCGGGCGAGCTCGTGAATGAAGTCGATGTTGGTCTGGTTGTTCTGGAGCAGGTATTCGTGGGTCCCGGTGGTCGCCTCGACGTCCGCCTGCAGGCCCTCCTCGCGGGCCAGCGAGGAGACCACGTCCGAGACCTTCTGGTTGAGGAAGGTGCGCTGCTTGCGACCGCGGCGGTAGCGGTGGAGGCGGTCGTAGGCCCGCACCCGCACGGTCGGGTTGCCGCCCACGGGGAAGTCGGGCTCCAGTGAAATGATGTCGCCCTTGAAGGCCCAGGCCAGCGCGCCGACCCAGCCCACCTCGATCTCGACCTCGGCGCCCTTGGCGAACTGGGCGGCGTCCGCGACCACGCCGTCGGGGTTCTCGAGCTCCACGATCGCCTGGTCCACGAGGTGGAGCGACTGCTGGACCTCGATCGAGCGGATCATGTTGGCGAGGGTCGCCGGCAGCGGCTGCCCGTTCACCTTGACCCGGAAGTCCGGTACGACGCGCTCTTCGCTCATAAGCCTCGCTCTGGAGAGCGTTTGTGGAGTCGAAGCCAGCGGGCTCCAATGGTAGCACCCGCAGCGGCCCGTTTCTGGAGCAGCCGCTTCGGGCGCGCAGGTTACGCCGTGAGCGGCGTTTGCGTCGCAGGCGCCGAGCGGGGACGTGCAGTCGCGCTGCGCTGCGCTCCGTGCGACCCTGCGGGGAGGGACGCGTGCACCGGATCGTCCCGGAGGACCGCGAGGCGCTCGACCTCTCGGCGTCCCGGTCCGCTGGGAAGAGGACGAGTAGGGGCGCCATGGAGGACTACGGCTGGTGGGCGAGGCTGTGCGATCGGGCGGCGGTGCGGCGCTCCGGGGGCGTCCGCGTCCGGGTGCTCCCGAGCGGGGGCGGCGTCGTCGGCGGCCGCACCCCCGGCCCGCCCCCCGAGCGGCTGGTGGCCCTGGTCCTCGAGCTGACGTCGGGGGCGGGCACGGTCGACCTGCGCAACGAGGGGCACCGCTGGCACGTGCGCGCCCTGATCGACGGAGCGCGCGACCCGCGCCTCGAGCAGCGCCTGCGCAACGTGCTGGGGAACCTGTAGCGCGAGGCGACCTCAGCTCCGCAGCTCCGCCGGGTCGAACCGGTCCCACCGCGGGGCGGCCCACTGGATCGCGATCAGGGCCACGCCCACCGACAGGAGGGCGGACAGGGCGGCGGCCGGCAGGGCCAGGGGCAGCCAGGCGCCGGTTCGGGAGGCCAGCGCCACGTAGCCGGCGAGCGCCAGGCCGGGGGGGAGCAGGGTCGCCACGGTGCCCGTGACCCGCACCAGCATGGAGCCCAGACCCCGCAGCCCCCCGCCGGTGGCGTCGCTCCAGCCCGGCCACACCAGCACCGTCACGCTGGCGAGGCTGGCGAGGGCGAACGTCGACGAGGACAGGAGCACCAGCAGCGCTGCGGCGACGGTCAGCCGCGACCCCCAGCCGATGGGGGTCCAGGTCCAGGGCGGCGGCCCCGAATCGGTCCAGCCCGAGGCGACGCCGGCGGCGAACAGCAAGCACATGGCGCCGTGGCCCAGGACCAGCGTGGTGGCGCGCAGGCTGCAGCCCACCAGGACGTCGCGCCCGGCCAGCGGCAGCACCCGCAAGATGTCGAGGTGGGGCAGCTCGGCCTCGAGGTCGAGCGGCTTGCTGAAGGCGTAGCTCACGGAGACGAGGCAGCCGACGGCGAGCGCTGCCCCGCCGAGGAGCCCCGGTGCAGGCATCCCCGCCAGCGCCCAGCCCAGCAGCAAGCCCGCGGCCAGGCCGGCCAGCGGCTGCACGGCGAGGAGGCGCCCCAGCCGCTGACGGTCGCTGGTGATCAGGCCCTTCCACAGCAGCGCCGTGGCAGGCCGCCCGGTCGGGGCGAGGGCCCAGGGAGGCGCGGGACGGCCGGGAGCGCGTCGCGCCTGGCGAGCGCGCTCGCGCTGCTGCTGGCGGACGAACGCGGCGGCTCCCTCGCTGCGCAGCACCTCGAGGCGACGGGCCTGGCGCAGGGCGGCCTCCTCGAAGGGCGGGGGGCGCCACAACACCACGGCGAGGAGCAGCAGGTCGAGCGTCGCCAGGCGCGCGGCCATCGCCAGGCAGTCGCTGTCGGTGCCGGTCAAGACGGCGGCCGCGGGCGCCCGCAGCAGCCGGAACAGGGCGCCGAGCGGCGTGGCGAGGACCTCCTCGCGAGAGCCGAAGGCGAGGGCTTCTGCGCTCGACGCGGCGCACCCCAGCGCGAAGGCGACCCATAGCCAGAAGGGGAGGCGCAGCGCCGCGTCCGACTCCTGCCCGCCTCGCGCCACCCAGGCCGAGGTGAGGTGCGCCACGGCGACGCCCCCCAGCGACATCGCCACCGCCCACAGGTAAGCCAGGAGCCAGGCCCACCCGATCGCCGGACCGAGCGGAAGCACGGGCAGCGCCAGCAGGACGAGCAGCCCCGCGACGACGAGGTGCGCGGGCTGCAGGCCCACCAGCCAGAAGCCCAGGAGCTGACGCCGAGTCACCGGCGCCCCCAGCAGCAGGGGCAGCTCGGGCCCGGCCAATCCGGGGCCGTCGTCGCGGCGGGCGCCGAACAGCATGATCGTCACGAGCAGCGCCTGCAGGCCGGCGGTGAGCGAGGCGATCAACTCGCGCTCGGGGGGGCCGGTCTGGCGCTGGATCGGGCCCAGCAGGGCGAACAGCACCCAGGCGTTGAGCAGGCCCCCCGTCAGGAGGAGCCCGAGCAGGAGACCCGCCAGGTCGCGCGGGCGCTGAGCGCGCACGACGAGCTTGCGCAGTCGATTGCGCCACTGCGCCCGCCACAGGAACCAGGCGAGGTCGATCACGGGGCTGGCGGCGGCGCGGCGGGCGCGCTGCGGCCGATCGCCGCCAGGTAGACGTCCTCCAGGCTCGCGGCCGGACCGA
>JAWLGW010000323.1:0-6888 GCA_041690735.1 Planctomycetota bacterium | reverse complement strand
GGTGTGCGCTGGAGCACACCGCCGCGCCCCCGGGTGTGACGCCCCGCCACGACGGTCTCCGCCCCGACGGGTGTTGAGGGCGGCACGCCGCTTGCCCTGGGCTCCGCGCGTCCGGTCCCGAGCCCGGGCCGCAGGTCCGTCCGCGGGGCGCGCTCGCGCGCACCCGCGCACCGCCCTCCCGGCGACGGCCGCGACGTGTCCCTCGGCCGCGACGCCGCGGATCTCGGCTGCTCTCCCCAGCACAGGAAGGCCACGACCTCATGACCTCAGCTGCCCCCGCCGCCCCGATCGACGATGGGCTGAAGTGGACCGGACGCTTCGCCGGCGGGCTGCGCGACGATCTGGCGCGCCGCCTCCCCCACTACGGCGACGACTTTCGCCAGGGCCTGAGCGGCAAGGTGCTCGGCAGCACCTTGTTCCTGTTCTTCGCCTGCCTCGCCAACGCCGTGGCCTTCGGCGGCCTGACCGGCCTGGTCACCGGCGGGCAGATCGGCACCGTCGAGATGATCGTCGCCACCGCCGCGGGCGGCGTGGCGTATGCCCTCCTGGGCGGCCAGCCGCTGACGATCCTGGGGGGCACCGGCCCGATCGTGATCTTCACAGGGCTCCTGTACGGCGCCTGCCAGCAGCTGGGGCTGGACTTCCTCGCCGTCTACGCCTGGGTGGGGATGTGGTCGGGCCTGTTCATGGTGATCCTGGCGGTGTGCGATGCCAGCGCGCTGATGCGCTACTTCACCCGCTTCACGGACGAGATCTTCGCCGTCCTGATCGCGGTGATCTTCATCGTGGAGGCGGTGCGGGCGATGATCGAGCCCTTCGCCGCAGGCGCCGAGCGCTCGCACTCGCTGCTGACCCTGCTCCTCGGCCTGGGCACGCTGGTGTTCGCGCTCCGGTTCAGGAACTTCGCCCGGACCCGCTTCCTGTGGCGCGGCGTCCGCAACTTCGTGTCGGACTTCGGCCCCGCCATCGCGATCGCCGCCATGACGGCCGCCGCCCTGCTCCTCCCCGACGTCAAGCTGCCGGGCGCGGCGATGCCCGAGAAGCTCGGCACCACCACCGGCCGCCCCTGGCTGGTCGACCTGGGCGCGGTCCCCACCTGGGCGGTGTTCGCCGCCGCGATCCCGGCCCTCATGGCGACCATCCTGCTGTTCCTCGACCAGAACATCACCGCCCGCCTGGTGAACGCGCCCGACCACCAGCTCAAGAAGGGTCCCGCCTTCCATCTCGACCTGCTGGTGGTCGGCCTCATCGTCGGCGTCAGCTCGCTGTTCGCGCTCCCCTGGATCGTGGCGGCCACGGTGCACGCGCTCAACCACGTCAAGAGCCTGGCCGACACGACCCTGGTGGGTGAGGGCGGGACCCGGCGCGAGGTGATCGTCTCGGTGCGGGAGAACCGCGTGTCGGGGCTGGCGATCCACGTGCTGATCGCCCTGTCCCTCCTGGTCCTCCCCCTGATCAAGCTCATCCCCATGGCGGTGCTGTTCGGCCTGTTCCTGTACATGGGGATCACGACCCTCCAGGGCAACCAGTTCTGGGAGCGGTTCACCCTCTTCTTCACCGACCCCAAGCTCTACCCCGCGCACCACTACGTGCAGCGGGTCCGCCACCTCAAGATCCACGTGTTCACCGCGGTGCAGGTGGCAGCCCTGGGCGCGCTGTGGCTGCTCAAGGCCAGCCCCCTGGGGATCCTGTTCCCGGTGCTCATCGCGCTGCTGGTGCCGCTCCGCCTCAGCCTGACGCGCTACTTCAACCCCGAGGAGCTCGCGGCCCTCGACGCGGAAGAGGCGGCGGACGAGGTGGACGGCGTCGTGAAGGAGGAGCCCAGCGAGGAGTCCGAGCTGACGGGGAGCGCCCGCCGACGCCGCGTCACCGCCGGCGGCGACGTGGCGTTCGAGCCGGTGGGGTAAGTAGGCCCCCCCGGCCCGCTCGCTACCCCAGCACCTCCTCCAGCGCCGGCGCCAGCACGGCCGCCACTCGGGCCACCTTCTCCTCGTCGGCCTCCATGGGCTCGAAGGGGCGCCACTCGCGCACCACGAGGTCGCGGCGGAGCTCGAGGGCGGTGATCCGCCCTGGGTAGCGCGAGGACCAGGTGTGGGCCAGCGACGCCGGGTGGAGGAAGTAGGTGTCGTTGGCCCGCGGCGCGAAGCCGGCCTGGGCGAAGGCGGCCAGCAGGCCCTCCTCCATGCCGGGGGGCGCGAACAGCTTGCCCTCGCCGTCACGGGTGAGCAGGTCCACCTCGGCCCGCAGGGGCCAGGTGTCGACCCGCTCCGGGGCGCAGGCCCAGCGGAGCTGCTCCACGATGTCGTCGCCCACCTGGGAGATGCCCAGGGTGCGGGGGCCGTAGGTGTGGGGCACCAGCGCCGCGCCGCCCCGGCCGCACACGGCCGCGTAGGCGGCCTCGGCCGCGCGCACGTACTGCCGGTGCAGGTCGAGGAGCAGGGCCCGGTCCCGGTCGTCCTTCACGTAGGCCGGGACGCCGGCGGTCAGGCCGCCCTCGGTCAAGTCGCCGCCCTCGAAGTCGGCCGGGCGGTTGCAGTCCACGAAGGTGCGGGGGATCAGGCACCGCAGCAAGAGCACGGAGCGGCGGGGGCTCGCCGCCAGCACCGCCTCGGCAGTGGCGCGCCCGTAGGCCCAGGCGGCGACGTCGGTGTTGATGTGGAAGAAGATCTCCAGCCCCTGGGGGAGGTCGCCCGCCAGGCGGGCGCGCAGGTGGTCGTAGTGACGCCGCTCGTCCGCCCCGTGCGGCACCTCGACCAGCAGGTCGGGGACGGCGTCCGCGGGCGCCTCTGCGCCCCGCAGCACCTCCACGTGGAGGACGTTCTCGATCGAGGTCGGCAGCGGCGTGGACACGGTGGCCTCCCGAGGGAAGGGTGGGAGCATGCGCCCCGCGCGGGGCGTCCGCAAGCGCCGCTGGCGCCGGGCGGCCGGAGCCGCTCCAATGGCGCGCTCCCATGAGCCCCCCTGCCCCCTCCTCCTGCGAGCGACGACCATGACCCGCGTCCCCCACCGAGTGCTGGTGCGCGCCGTCGCGGCCCTGACGCCCGCCTGGGCGCAGCGCGTGCTCGCCCAGCGGGCGCCGGGCGCCGCGGCGTCGGCGGTGGAGGTCCTGTCGGCGGAGGTGGGCACCACCACCCGGGTCCGCCTGCGGGTCGAGCACGACGGCCCGGCCGAGGTGCCGCGCCGGTGGTTCGTGAAGCTCCCCTCGCGCTCCTGGAAGGCCCAGGCGATCACCGCCTTGCCGCAGCTCCCGCAGACGGAGGTCCGCTTCTACAACGAGGTGGCCGGGCGGGTCCCGGTGGCGCGGCCCACGGCCCTCGCTGCCGCCAGCCGCCTGGGGCGGGGCTTCACCCTGGTGCTGGGCGACCTCACCTGCGAGGGCGCCCGCCCCGGCGACCCCCGCGACGCCCTGACCGCCGAGCAGGCCGGCGCCGTGGTCGACCTGCTGGCCCGGCTCCACGCCGCCCTGTGGGAGGACCCCGCCCTCGCGGGCGACCTCAGCTGGCTGGCGGGCCCGGTCCGCCGCCTCGAAGACGGGCTCGGCTCCGCCCTGGCGACGCCCCTCATGCGGCGCGGCCTGCAGCGGGCCGGCGAGGCGGTGCCGGCCGCCCTGCGGGCGCCGGCGCTGGCGTACGCCCGGGGCCGACGCCGCGCCATGCAGGTGCTCGCCGCGGGCCCCCGCACCCTGGTGCACCACGACTGTCACCCGGGCAACCTGTTCTGGACGGGCGACGCGCCGGGGCTCCTCGACTGGCAGCTGGTGCGGATCGGCGAGGGGGTGAGCGACGTCGCCTACCTGCTGGCCACCGCGCTCGAGCCCCACCTGCGCCGCGAGGTGGAGGGCGACCTGCTCGCCCGCTACCGCTCCAGCCTGGAGGGCGCCGGCGTCACCGCCCCGCCCCTCGACGCCCTGCGGGACCGCTACCGGGCCCACCTGACCTATGCCTTCGAGGCCATGGTGGTGACCCTGGCGGTGGGCGGCCTCATGGAGGACGAGGTGGCGCTGGCCCTGGTGCGGCGGGCCGCCGCCGCGGTGGCCGAGAACGAGGCCTTCGCCGCGATCGCCAGCGCGTAGTCGACTTCGCACGGCCGACCTACAGTCCGGGCAGACCCCAGGAGGGTCCGCCCATGCTCCGCGACCGCTTCCTCGACGACCGCCCCGCGGGGGCGGTGATCGGCAGCCGCTCCGAGAGCGGCGCGCAGCGGCTGGGGGTGGACGCCGAGGGCAAGCTCGCCGTCGACCACGGGTCGCTGCGGCTCGGCTGCCCCGATGTGCCCGGCTGGGGGCGCCACGGGATCGCCTACGGGCCTCACGCCCGGCGGCCGGGCGCGGTCCTGGCGGTGTTCCTGCTCAACGGCCACAACGCGTCCCAGACCGTGGCGATCGGCGAGGCGCCGCTGCGCACGCACCTGCAGCGGATGGGGTGGCGGCTGCGGGGCGAGGTCCGGGCCGCGCTCGCCCTCGGCGTCGGCCGGGTGCCTGCCCTGCACCGCCGCCTGGGACCCCTCCTGGAGCGCCGGCGCGAGCACCCCGACCACTACCGGTGGCCTCCCCTGCGGGACAACCTGGCGGTGGGGTGGTTCTCCACCGCGCGCCCCCGCCGCCCCGCGGGGGACGCCTTCGTCATGCGGGCCGACGGCCCCCGCTGCGGGATCCTGTGCGCCTCCCTCGGCGGACGCCCGGTCCCGGTGGTGGAGGGGGTGCAGAACCTGCCCCTGTACCTGGTCGTGGCGCTGCGCGCCCGGGGCGCCGCCTACTACGTCGCCTCGCTCCCCGGCGCGGATGGTCTGGGGGGGTACCCCGACCTCCGCCCCGTGGGGGTCGACGTCACCAGCGCGGCGCCCGTCGTGTACGCCGGCGCGCATCAGAGCGTGCTGGGCGAGATCGGCTTCCGCGTCGCTTCGCGAGTGTTCGGGATCCAGGCGGCCCAGGTGCCCGAGTGGTCGGGGTGGTACGGGACGGCCCACGCGGCGGACCGCCTGCAGGGGAGCGGGCCCCTGGGCGCCGCGGAGGTCGGCGGGACGTGGAGCACCCGCACGGGCGTGTTCCGGTCCTCCGACGGGGCCCGCAGCGAGCGCGGGCTGGCGCTCCCGCTCCTGCACCCGCCCGGCGCCGCGGGCCTGATCCACGTGCGAGTGCGCGCCGAGCGGGGCGCGGGGGGCGTGGGCCTCCTGTGGCGGGCCGCCTCGCGCAAGCGCGCCTGGGCGGTCCGGGTGGCGCGCGCGGGCGCCAGCTTGCTCCTGCTCGACGGGGGGCGCTGGAGCGAGGTGGCCCGCGACCGGCGCGGCCGCCCCCGCCGCCGCGGCTGGTCCTCCTTGCAGGTCCTCGACGACGGCCGCTCCTTCTCGGTGATCCTCGACGGGCGCCGCCTGTTCGGCGAGCCGGTGCGCGACGCGCGCCTGCGCGACGAGGCGGGGGTGGGGCTGCTGCTCGACGGCCCCGACGTGCGCGCCCGGGACCTCGAGGTGCACCCCCGGCGGGTGCGCCTCCCCGACGCCCTCGACCTCGGCGCCCCCTGGCTGCCGGCCGAGGGCGACCCCCGCCGGGCCGACGCCTTCGGGGGCCCGGCGCGGGACCTCGCCGGCAAGCCGCTGACCGCCGGCGGCTCCTGGGAGCGGACCCTGGGGGCGGGGCGGATCGAGGTGACCGGCGACGGCTCCGCGCGGGTGCGCGCGACCCCCGGGCGACCCAACCCGGGGCGCACGCTGTACACCGTCCCCTGGGACCAGCCCGGCTTCGCCGACCTCGAGGTGGAGGTGGTGCCCCCCGGGGTCCGGCAGGGCGAGGGGCAGCTGGCCCGGGGCGGCCTGGTGCTGTGGCAGGACCCGCGCAACTACCTGGTGCTCAACGACTGGAACGACGACCGCTACCCCGGGACCTCGGTCTCCTCCTTCCTGGTGCTCGACGGGCAGGAGGACGTGTACGACGCGGTGTGGAGCAACGTGGGCGACCGGATCCAGCGCGGCCGCGCCCACCGCCTGCGCCTCACCAGCGATGGCCTGCGCTACCTCGTGCGCCTCGACGGCGAGCCGGTGCTGTACCGGGCCTTGACCGACGTCTACCCCGGCGCGGAGCCGCTCCGGATCCGGCGGGTCGGGCTGGCGGTCAACTGGGAGTTCGGCGACGACACCGGCACGCTCTTCCGCCGCTTCGTGGCCCGGGGCGCCGCGGTCTCCCGCCCCTCGCCCGCGCTGTCCCACCCGGCCGCCGCCCGGTAGACCGCCTCCAGGGCCCGAATCGCTCGACGCCGGGAGAAGCGGCGGGCCACGTCGGCCCGGGCCTGAGCCCCCAGCCGGGCCCGCCGCTGCGGGTCCTCCAGCAGGTCGAGCACCGTCTCCGCCAGCCGGTCGACCTGGCCGTTGGGCACCAACAGCCCGCTCTCCCCCGGCGTCAGCACCTCCCGCAGCACCGGCAGGTCGTACGCGACCACCGGCACCCCGGCGGCCATGGCCTCCAGGATCGCGATCCCCAGGCCCTCGCCGATCGAGGGGAACACGAACACGTCGGCCAGCGCCAGCAGGTCGGGGACGTCGTCGCGCTGCCCCAGCAGCCGCACCGCCCCCGTCAGCTCCCGCTCCCGCAGCGCCGCCTCGATCCGCGGCCGCTCCGGCCCGTCCCCCGCCAGCAGCAGACGCGCGCGGGGGAGGCGCTCGAGGACCCGCTCGATCACCGCGATCAGGTCGAGGTGCCCCTTCCCGGGGGCGAAGCGGGCGACGTCGAGCAGGAGGGGCCCGTCGTGAGCCGACAGCCCCAGCCGCTGTCGCAGCGCGCTGGCCGCCGCGCCCGTGGGGCGCGCCGCGTAGCGCGCCATGTCCACTCCGGAAGAGATCACGTGGATGTCGGCGTCGGTGAGGCCGGCGGCGCGCATGTCGGGCAGCCACGCCTCACGG
>JAWLGW010000322.1:4192-6924 GCA_041690735.1 Planctomycetota bacterium | reverse complement strand
CCAACGTGGATCGGCTCCTGGACGAGGTCCGGGCCCTCGGGAGCTGAGGTGAGCGGCGCCGGCGACGAGACCGCCCGCCCCACGCCCTTCGACGCCACCGTGATCGAGGAGGAGGGCGGCGCCGTCGCCCCCCTCGAGCGGCAGCTGGTGGAGGAGGCGATCCGCAGCGGCCTCATTACACGCGGCCAGGGCGACCTGCTGCTCGAGTCGCTGGCGGGCAAGCCGCAGGCGCCGGGCCCCGAGGGCACCGCCGCCCTCATGGTCGAGCGCGGCCTCGTCAGCCGGGAGGCGGCCGAGCAGCTGTGGGCCAGCCTCCAGCAGGGCTTCGTCCCCGGCTATCACCTCGAGGAGGAGCTGGGTCGGGGCGCCATGGGCGTCGTGTACCGGGCGAACCAGCTCAAGCTGCAGCGGCAGGTCGCGCTCAAGGTGGTCAACCCCAAGCTGACCGGGGACCCCACCTACCTGCGCCGCTTCAAGCAGGAGGCCCTGGCCCTCGCCCGCCTCAACCACCCCAACATCGTGCAGGTCTACGACTACGGCGAGGCGGAGGGCCTGCTGTACCTCGCGCTGGAGCTCGTGAAGGGGACCGACTGCAGCGAGCTGATCAAGCAGGAGGGGCGCCTCGACGAGCCGCGCGCCCTGCAGCTGATCCGCGACGCCGCGCTCGGCCTGAGCCATGCCCTGCAGGCGGGGATCATTCACCGGGACATCAAGCCGGCGAACCTGCTGGTGGTCGAGCAGGCGCCCGACGCCCGCGGCGCCACGCTGACCGCCAAGGTCACCGACCTCGGTCTGGCGCGGCAGAGCGACCCGCAGGCCGGCGGCGAGATGACCGCCGCCGGCACGATCCTGGGCACCCCCGCCTACATGGCCCCCGAGCAGACCGAGGGCAAGCCCGCCGACCACCGCTGCGACATCTACGCCCTGGGCGCCAGCCTGTACCACCTGGTCACGGGCAAGCTCCCCTACGAGGACTCCTCGGTCCTCAACATGCTCCTCAAGAAGCGCAGCGAGCCCCTGCCCGATCCCCGCGACCACGCCCCCGACCTGAGCGCCGGGGCGGTGCGGGTCCTCGATCGCATGCTGGCCCGCGACCCGAACCAGCGGTATCAGCGGTACGAGGACCTGCTCGAGGACCTCGAGCGGCTGCTCAGGGGCGAAGCGATCGACCGGCCGCCCGTCCCGCGGGAGGCCTCCAGCTTGGCGCTCCCGGCCGAGGCAGTGACCGCGACCTCCGCCGCGCCCGCCGCCAAGGCCACCGCACCCACGACCGCCGGGCAGTCGGCGGCGAGCTCGAGCCGCGCCCCCGCGCTGATCGTCGCGGTCCTGGTCGTGGCGGGCCTGGCCGTGGCGGGCCTGGCCGCGGCAGGGCTCGCGCCGCGCGGCGGAGGCGAGGTGGCGCAGCCGCCGGTCCCGCCGCCGGTCGAGCGGCCAACGACGGAGGCGCCGCCCAATCCGCCGCGCTCCCCCGAGCCGGCCGCCGGCGCGGCGCAGAGCACCCTGGCGGCCCTCGCGGCCCTGCCGGCCCTGGACGTGATCGATCAGGTCGAGGCCCTCGCTGCGGTGCGCGACCAGGTCCGCGCCCTCCCCGCCTCGGACCGCACCGCGCTCGAGGTGCGCCTGGGGGCGCTGGTCCGGCGGGCCCTGGCAGACAGCGAGGAGGCGGTCGAAGCACGGCTGGAGGCCTTGTACCGCGAGGGCGACTACCGGCGCCTGGGCGAGGCGGCGGCGCGCGCCCTGGCCCCCTACGAGCTGTTCGAGCGGGCGGCCCCCCAGCGGCTGGAGGCGCTGCGCGAGCTCGCCGCGGCCGCCGCCAAGGACGGCGCCGGCGCGCGGGAGCGCGAGGTGTGGGCGGCCCTGCAGGCCGCGGCGGGCGATCCGTTGCAGGTGCTCGCCCTGGGCGAAGGGTTCGCGGCGCGGTTCCCCTTCAGCCCGGTGCTCGAGGAGGTGGAGCGGCGCCTCGCGGCGGCCGCGGCCCGCGCGCCGGAGGTGACCCTACGCCTGGTCCCCCCTGAGGCGACGCTGTCGATCGACGGGGAGCCCCGCGGCGCGGGCGCCTGGAGCGGTCGCCTCCTCCAGGGCGAGCACCGAGTCACCGCGACGGCGGACGGCTACTTCCCGCTCGAGCTCCCCTTGCCGGTGAGCGCACCGCTCGAGCGCACACTCCACCTCGGCCCTCGCCCCCGGCGGGCGCTGTCGCCGGGCACCCAGGGGCCCTTGCTGTGGAAGGTCCACAGGTTCCAGCAGGAGTGGGAGCGGAGCGGCCAGTGGACGCTGGACCGGGGCGTGTCCGGCGTGGACGGCGAGGAGGGCTCGCTCGCCTCGCGCCCGCTGGCGGCGCTGCTGCAGAACGCGTTCCTGACGCGGGCGCCGGGCTGGACGCTGGCCTGGGAGATGGCCTCGCCGAAGGGTGTGGCGCCCGAGGCCCCCGTCGACGCCGAGGTGCGGCTGGTCCTGGGCGAGCGGGCGGTGGTGGTGGGCCACCGCGCCGGGCGGTTCGTCCTCGGCGTCCGGAGCGGCGACGACCTCGACCTGCGGGCCGAGCGCCCCGCCCCCGCCGCCGACATGCACGCCTTCCGCATCGACTACGACGGTGAGGTGGCGGTGGTGAGCGCCGACGGGGAGGTGCTGGGCTCGATCCCCGGCTGGGGCGACACGGCGCCGACCCTGGAGCTGGCGGTGAACGCCGGTCGGGCCCAGTTCCGCAGCTTCTCCCTGCTGGCCCTCAAGGC
>JAWLGW010000322.1:0-4182 GCA_041690735.1 Planctomycetota bacterium | reverse complement strand
CACGCCCGGGACAGGAGCCCCTCGTCGGCGGGCGAGGGCGACGGTGGAGGCGCCGGCGGGAGCGGCTCGCCCGTGAGCACCACCAGCCGCTCGATCTCCACCCGCCCCGCCTCGGCAGCCCGCAGGCGCGCCTCCTCCTCGCGGCGTCGCCGCTCCACCTCCTCCAGCCAGCGCTCGCGCTCCTCGATCCGGGTGGCCTCGACCTCGGCGACCGGCAGCAGGCAGGGCGTCCGCGGCTCCCGCGCCACGTGCGCCTCCGGCGCCGCCACCAGCGCCTCGACCGCCTGGTCGAGGTGCGCCGGCCGGTAGGCCACGCACTGGCCCAGCGCCGCCCGCGCCAGGTAATCGGCCGGTGTGCTCACGAAGTGCACGTCGCGCTCGCACTGGCCGCAGCGCCGCACCCGCGGCGCGCCGGTGGGGGTCATGCCCTCCCAGGGCACGCCGCAGGCGAACTTGAGCCGATAGAGGGCTCGGACCTCGTCGCGGCGGCCCGCCCGCAGCAGGGCCTGCTCGTAGGCGCGGGCCGCCTCCACGTCGGCGGGCTCCGCGTCGAGGCCCCGCTTGAGCCCTTCCAGGCGTCCGTCCACCTGCGACCCTCCCGAGCCGGCGCGCGGCGCCGTCTACCGGGAAGCGTAGACCGGCTCCCGCCGAGCCGCCACACGCCGGCGCACCCTACTGCTCCTCGCGGCGCGCGCGCTCCTGCTCGACGAACTCCATGAACACGTCGGGCTCGATCACGAACAGCCCCGCGCAGCGGGGGCACTTCACCCGCAGCTCCCCCTCGCCGGCGAACACCTCGATCGGGTCGGTGCCCAGCGCCCGCACAAGCACGCGCAGGACCGTGCCGAGGTTGCAGCCGCAGCCGAAGTGGTAGGGGCGCCGCTCGAGGAGCTGCAGCTCCTCGTCCTCGTCCATGGTGCGCACCCCGTCCACGTCGACCGCCTCGAACCAGCGCGAGTCGACGTCGGGCTGCGCCACCAGCATGGCGTAGGCGTCGCCGCCCAGGCGGAAGTAGCGGGCGGGCAGCTGCTCGCTCTGGCGGTAGTACTGCTCCACCACGCTCAACAGGTCCCGCCCCTGCACCTCGACGGTGCTCTGGCGGTTGGGGGTGCGGGGGTGGCTCACCTGCGCGAAGAACAGGTTGCGCTCGCTGACCTTCACGTCCTCGGTGAAGATCCGCCCGATCACGTTGCCCACCTCGCTGTCGCCGGTCACGAACAGGTTGAGCGGCGGGTCGCGGAAGTTGATCGTCCAGGCGGTCAGCTCCGCCCGCGGCCGCGACATGAGGTGCAGGGTCAAGGCGGCCAGGGCCTCCTTGAGCATCTCGTCCTGCTCGGGGTCGGGGCGCAGCTCGAGCTGCATGAGGTGGAGGTAGTAGTCCTCGTAGATCCCGCCCAGGTCACCGGTGACGAGCATGGCGTGGCGGTGGCGGACGTAGTAGCTGCGGACCTCGACCTGGTTGGCCTCGACGGGGGCGCTCATGCGCCCCAACGTATCACGGCCTAGGAGCGCTCCACAGATGAGCGCTAGTCGCGCTCCTCGGCCTCGGCCGGGGCGAACAGCAAGAAGAACTGGTACGGCAGGCGCTCGCGCCGCACCAGCCGATAGCCGGCCCGGTCGAGCTCTTCGATCACGGCTTCGGGGGCGATCTTGGCCCCGGGCGGCGGGCCCACGGGCAGGTCCCCCACCAGGTAATCGATCACCGCCAGGCGGCCCCCTTCGCGCAGCCGGTCGCGGAGCGCGCCGAAGTAGGCCACCCGCTCGTCGATGTGGTGGTAGGTGTTGCACAGGAAGAGCAGGTCGACCGGCTCGGGCAGGCGAGGGTCGTCGGTCGCTGCCACCAGCGCGATCAGGTTGTACAGCCGCTCCCGGCGGGCGCGCAGGTTGAGGTAGTTGACCAGCGTCGGCTCGACGTCCACGCCGTACACCCGCCCCTCCGGCAGGGCCCGGGCGAAGCGCACCGGGAAGTAGCCGGTGGCGGCGCCGATGTCGGCGACCACGGCCCGCTCGGGCAGCGACAGCCACCCGAGCACCTCGCTGGGCCGCTGCCAGTCGTCCCGGTCGGGGTTCTCGAACCGCTGCGCCCACACCTCGGGGTCCTCGAAGCGGTGGTGAATGGTGGCGGCGTCGTCGATCGGCCCGTGCTCGTGGTGCTCGGGCGGCTCGGGCGGCGGGCCGGCGCAGGCGGCCACCAGGGAGACCAGGAGGACCAGCGGACGGGCCTGCTTCACGGCGTGCTCCCCTCGGGATCCGGCGCGAGGTGCGCGTCGAAGAACTCGAGCAGCAGCCGGCGCGCCTCCCCCGACTTGCGCCCGAACCCGGCGTGCTCGCTGGGCGCGCCGGTCTCCGGCCAGGTGTGCAGCACCAGCGGGACCTGCTCGGCGCCGGCCGCGGCGTAGCGCGGGCGGAGGGCGTCGAGGAACGCGGTCACCCCGACCAGCGGGCACACCTCGTCCCGCTCGGAGTGGAGCGCCAGCAGCGGGATCGGCCGCCAGGTCTCGAGGTGGCGCGCCGGGTCGAGCCCCTCCAGGTGGGCCACCGACCAGCGGTCCTGCGGCGAGGCGGCGGCCGCCCGGAAGTCTCCGCAGGAGGACTCGATCACGGCGCACCGATACGGGTGCGGGTCGCACAGCCGCCGCAGCGTCACCATGCCGCCCGCCGACATGCCGCCCAGGGCCAGGCGCTCCCGGTCGATCCGCGGGCCGAGGCGCGGGTGGGCGAGCAGCGCCTCCACCACCAGGTCGAGCTCGGCCAGCGTCTCGCGCAGCAGGCGCGACAGGGCGTCGGGCGCCTGCAGCGCCGCGTCCTCGCGCTCGCCGTGGCCGGGCAGGTCGAAGGCGCACACCGCGTAGCCGCCGCGCACCAACCGGGTGTAGCGGGCGCTGTCGATCTCCTTGGAGACCGTGCGCCCGTGCAGCCACACGACGCAAGGCGCCGGCCGCGCCCCCTCCTCGGGGAGGGCCACCAGCGCCGGCGCCGGGCCCAGGCGGAGGAGCTCCGTCCGGTCCCGCAGCGATCTGGTGAAGTGGGCGATCCGGTCGGAGCTCACGTCGCCAGGGTATCGCAGGCGCGGAAGGTGTGGTTTTGCGGGGGGAGGCCGACCCCTTGGCGTCGGCCTCCCGGTTGCGCGCCAGGAACGGAAAGGCGACGACGCTCGACATGTGCCTCCCCATTCCCCTCAGGCCCCTCGCGCTCCTGCTCGCCCTCTCGGTTACGGCCGCCTGGGCGCAGGAGGCGCCCGCGGGGGATCCCGCCCCCGGCGGGGACTCGTCCCCCACAGCGGGAGCGGACGGGGCCTCGCCGCCCCCGCCGCCGCTGCTCCCCTTCGGGCAGCCGCCACCGGGCGAGGGCTGGGTGTTCGGTCCCAACGCCGGGGTGGAGTACCGCGGCGAGTCGTTCTGGCTGCGCCCGCGCGGGCTGCTGGCGGTCGACGGGCGGAACTACGACCCCCGCAACATCCGCGACGACGGCGTGTGGCTCGACCGGGCCCTGGTCGGGCTGGAGGGCGGCGGCGGCCCCTTCTATGGGCGGGTGCTCGCCGACCTGCGGGGGATCGACACCGCCTATGGCCTGGAGGAGGCCTGGCTGTCCTGGGAGGCCCTCCCGCACAACCTCCGCCTCACGGGCGGCCTGATCGAGGTCCCCCTCACGATCGAGCACAGCGTCCCCGAGCCGGTCCTCCCCTTCGTGGACTACGGCTTCGGCGCCTACACCCACGGCTACCACGACCTCGGGGTGCGGGTGGACGGGGAGATCGCCGAGGGGCTCTTCTCCTACGCCCTGTTCGGCACCGGCGGCGAGGGCTTCGACCGGGTGGGCCAGCGGGTGGGAGGGCCCTCCTTCGCGGCCAAGGCCATGGCCTACCCCTTCCGCTGGCTGGACGACGTGCTGGCAGTCAGCGACGCGTACGCCTTCCGCGGTCTGTCGGGCCTGTTCCTCCAGGTGGGCGCCGCCTGGCACTGGGACTGGAGGGGCCAGCTCACCGTCGAGACCAGCTTCCGCAACGAGATGTTCGACACGCCGCGGCTCGAGGCGGACCGCACCTTCCGCTGGACCGTGGGCTACGGGTGGGACGCGGGGCCGGTGCGGATCTTCCAGGAGTTCGGCGACTTCAACATGTACGGCCTGGACGAGCCGCTGTTCAGCGGCACCACCGACAGCGAGGGCGACAACCTGTTCATG
>JAWLGW010000321.1:0-6978 GCA_041690735.1 Planctomycetota bacterium | reverse complement strand
GAACGGCCGGGCACATGGCCCGGCCGTCTAACTTGCTTGCTGAGGGGGGGACTCGAACCCCCATGAGGTGTGATCCTCACTAGGACCTGAACCTAGCGCGTCTGCCAATTCCGCCACCTCAGCGCGGGGCCAGAATGTAACACCGGGGTCGGGGGGACGCCAGCGTTCCGTTGGAGGTTTTGGCCACCGCCTCGTCGGGGGGGCCGGGCGGCGGTAGGATACGCAGCATGGCCACCAAGTCGCCCAGCGGCGTGAAGCAGATCGCCCGCAATCGCAAAGCCTTTCATGATTACGAGGTCCTGGAGCAGGTCGAGGCCGGCCTGGTGCTCCTGGGGTCGGAGGTCAAGTCGCTGCGGCAGGGGCAGGTCTCCTTCCAGGACGCCCACGCCCGGGTGAAGCAGGGGGAGATCTGGCTGGTGGGGCTGCACATCGCCCCCTACACCAACGCGTCGTGGACCAACCACGAGCCGACCCGGCCGCGGAAGCTGCTGCTGCACCGGCGAGAGATCCGCAAGCTCCAGGCGAGCATCGACCGGCAGGGGCTGACCCTGGTCCCCCTGGACCTGTACTTCAAGAACGGCCGGGCCAAGGCCACGCTGGGCGTGTGCCGGGGCCGCAAGAAGCACGACAAGCGGCAGGCCCTGCGCAAGAAGGCGGATCAGCAGGCCATGGCGAGGGAGCGGCGACGCTGATGCCTCGAGGCTGCCGGTCTCGTGGTGAGCGCTTATAATGATGAGTCGAGGGCCGACCCGCTGGGGGTCGGCCCTGCTTCGTGGACTCTCGATCAAAGGGGGGCGAAACGGCTTCGACCGGGTTTGGAACGTTTAGGTTGCGTGTCGAGGTTCCTGGGTGGCCTCGTAAAACCCCCAGGAAAAAGCATATCTGCCACTCCGCAGTATGCGCTCGCTGCTTAGTTAAACACTAGCAGCCCGGCCCGGAGCACCCGCCCATGGAGCTCCGGTAACCGGCCACAAAATGGGCTGGTCCCGACCCCGCGCCTCGGGGGGAAGGGACGAGACAACACCGAGGCTGGCTGTGTTGGGTCTTGCCCGTTGGGGCCGCGCAGCGAGAACACTCGACGGGCTACGCACGTAGACGCCTAGGCCGACCGGCTCCGGGACCCGGGTTCGACTCCCGGCGCCTCCAGTTGACCATTCGCATTGGAAGAGGCCCGCCGGAAGCTAACCCGGCGGGCCTCGGTCGTTTGCGCACCCCACTCATGCTGGTCCTGTTGGGAGCAGAGTCGAAGTGCGCCTTTCTGTTTTGGTTGCGGCTTTAATTTCGAAGTGCTACTTTAAGTTCATGTCGGTTCGGACGATCTCCCGCAAGGATTGGGAGCGGGAGCTTCACCCACTCGGATATCAGCCCCAGGTGCGCGCACCGGGTCGGACGGCGGACTTCGCCACCGAAGACCGTTCATTCGTGATCGAGGTACTGGAGCGGCCAAAGACGGCCGTGCGCGATCTCCGCGCCAAGCTCTTGCCGCTCGCGGCCTTCGTTGCAGACGATCCCGGCGTCGATCGCGCCTGCCTCCTGCTGGTCGTCGACCGCTTGACGCGGAGGCGGCTGAGCGACGAATGGAGCCGCTTGATGTCCGTCCTCCGGCCCGATGTCGCGCGGCGTCTTGCGCTGGTCGCCGTGGGCGAGGGGCTTCAGTTGTGCCTCCCGGAAGAGAGTCCGGCCCTGGTCGAGTTGGCGAGGGTTGGGCGGACCCTCCTCGAGTCGTCGGCGGCGCCCAGCCTCCCTCACATGTCGAAGTCGCTCGAGGTGCTCAAGGTCCTCCTCGTGCGTTGGCTGCTCGGTGAAGGTCCAATCGCACGCGGTGAGCTCGGGGAGCGGGCCGGGTGCTCCTATCCGACCGTGGCCAAGGCAATCGAGCGCCTCGCAGGAGTGATTCGCGAGCACACGAACCGGAGCGTCGAGCTCAAGGCGTTCCCTCACGCGGCATGGCATGAGCTTCTAGCGCTCTCCCCGACCCAGCGCGCGCGCCTCGCCTACTCCGACCGGACTGGGCGCGGCGACGATCCGGCGGATCTACTGCGGCGCCTCAAGAAGCTCAAGCCAGCTCATGTCGCCCTGGGCGGGGTGATGGCTGCGCGCCACTGGGACCCGCACTTCGACGTCCGCGGGATACCCCGACTGGATATCTCCGTCGCCGCGGAGGAAGGCGCGAGACTGGATTTCCTCCGGCGCCTCGATCCCGGACTTGGACCCGTGGGGGGCGAGGGCTTCCCGTCGGTCGTCGTGCACCCACTGCAGCGCCCGGTTCCGCTGTTTACGGCCTGCGACGACCTCCCCGTTGCGGACCCCGTGGAGACGCTGCTGGACCTGAACGAGCTGCGGCTCGTCGACCAGGCCAGCGCCTTCATCGAGCGCCTGGAGCGCCGCGCTCGAGCGAGCAGATGAGCTCGCGCCTCGATCCCGAGCCCCTGTTCGCACGGCTCATGAATGACCTGCCCGAAGAGCTGCACTCCCACGTCTTCGTCGTGGGCAGCCTCGCCGCGGCCTATCACTTCCGCGCGGAGCTGCAGCGACGGGGCGTCAACACCAAAGACGCCGACCTCGTCGTGCACCCCGCGGGCGACACTGTCTCGTGTGCTGGCATGGCCGAGCGACTGCTCGAGTGCGGCTGGCAGCCCCACCCTGATTGCTACGCCTCGCCTTCGCCGACACCCGCAGACCAACTGCGAGCCATTCGGATGTACCCGCCCGACTCCACCGACTACTTCGTCGAGTTCCTCAACCTGCCTGTCGGTGGGCAGCAAGAAGTCAAGGAGTGGGTCCCGGTCGAGGTGACGGGAGGATGGTACGGACTACCGACCTTCAAGTTCCAGGGACTGAGCGCGCAGGGTCGGCTCAGATCGGAGCAAGGCCTCGAGTATGCCGCGCCAGCCATGCTGACGCTGCCGAACCTCCTCTCCCACCCCAGGATTCGTCCGGAGCGGATGTCCCAGCCGATCGGCGGGCGGAAGATTCGGCGCTCAGCGAAGGACCTCGGCCGGGTCCTGGCGATCGCGCAGCTCTCGCCGCGTGAACACGTGGAGGCGTGGCTCGACTCCTGGCTCGTTGGCTTACAGGTGTGCTTCCCCACGACATGGCGAGAGTTGGCAGGAACAGCCGGGAGCGGCCTACGTGAGCTGCTCAGGAACGAGGAGGTGCTGGGCGAGGCGCTGCACACCTGTCAGGTCGGCCTGCTCAGTGGTCGCGGCGTCACGCTCGACAATCTGAGGGCGATCGGCGAGCAGATCCTCGTCGACGTGATCGACCCGCTGGAGGCGGTTGCTGTTGAGCCTACAGGCTCTCCTGAGGCTGGCTTCGGTGGCGAGCCCGAAATGCATTAGGTCGCCGCTCCGGCGATCAGCTCCAGCAGCTGCTTGCCGTACTGCGACACCTTGCGCTCCCCGAGGCCGTGAATGTCGAGCAGCGCCGCCCGGGTCTTGGGGCGCTTGGCGGCCAGGGCCAGCAGCGTCTTGTCGTGGAACACCTTGTAGGGGGGCACCCGCTTGCGCTTGGCCAGGCGGCTGCGGAGGTCGCGCAGCCGGCCCAGGAGCTCGGCGTCGGCCGCCGCGTCGCCCACCGCGGCGACGCTGGCCTTCGCCGTCGCGCGGCTCCCGGTCGCGCGGCCCCTCGTCGGCCGGCTGCGGGAGGTGGCGGGCGACGGGCCCTCGCTCACCGGCGCGCCCGCGGGGGAGGCGGTGGGGCGGCACCGGTCGCAGCCGCCGCAGCTCCCGCGCACCTCGTCGGCGCCGAAGTAGTCGAGGATCGTCTGGCGCAGGCAGCCGCGCCCCCGCGCGTAGCCGATCATGCGGTCCAGCAGCCGCTCCTCGTGCGCCGCCCGGGCCGCGACCCGCTCGTGATCGACCTGCGCCGCGTCCCCCTCCGCCTGCTCGAGGAGCCGCAGGGCCGACTCCACCGCGCGGCCCTTCACGGCGCCGGCCAGGCGGCGCTCGATCTTGCGGGCGTCCCACCCCACCCGCTCCGCCGCCGCGGCCACCTGCTCCACCTCGCGCCGGCCGGGGTGCGAGGTGGTGATGAAGAACTTCTGCAGGTGGATGTCCTGAGGCGCGAAGAGCAGCGCGCAGGTGGCGGGGTCGCCATCTCGCCCGGCCCGCCCGGCCTCCTGGTAGTAGGCCTCCACGCTCCCCGGCAGGTCGTGGTGGAGCACGAACCTCAGGTCCTGCTTGTCGACGCCCAGTCCGAAGGCGTTGGTCGCCACCACCACGTCCAGCTTGCCGGCGAAGAACCGCTCCAGGGTGCGCTGGCGCACGTCCCCGCGCAGGCCGGCGTGGTACACGCCGACCTTCCCCAGGCCCGCCGACTTGAGCGCCTTGCCCACCCGGTCGCAGTTGCGCCGGGTGGCGCAGTACACGATCCCGGCGCCGGGGCGCTTCTTGGGGTCTCCGCGGGCCTCCCCCAGCGCCTGCAGGCACCGCTCCAGGCGGCGCAGCTTCTCGCTTGCGCCGCCCATGACCAGGGTCGAGGCCAGGAACAGGTTCTCGCGGTCGAAGCCCCGCACCAGGGTCAGGGCGTCGTCCTCGAGGTCGAGCTGGGCGCGAATGTCGGCCTGCACGTCCCGGGTCGCGGTGGCGGTGACCGCCAGCACCGGCGGTCGCCCGCAGCCACGCGCCGCCTCGCCCAGGCGCAGGTAATCGGGGCGGAAGTCGTGCCCCCACTGCGAGACGCAGTGCGCCTCGTCCACGGCGAACAGCGACACCTGCGCCCGCTGGAGGGCCCGCACGAACCGCCCGCTGCGGAACCGCTCGGGGGCCACGAACAGGAGCTTGACCGTGCCCGCCTCGAAGCCCTCCAGGGCGCGCTTCTGCTCCTCCCAGGAGACCTGCGAGTTGACCAGCGCCGCCGGAAGGCCCAGCGCCTGCAGCTTCGACACCTGGTCCTGCATGAGGGCGATCAGGGGCGAGACCACCAGGGTCACGCCCGGGAGCAGGAAGGCGGGGAGGGAGTAGGTGAGCGACTTGCCCGCGCCCGTGGGCATGACCGCCAGGGCGTCCCGGCCCGCCAGCACCGCCTCGATCACCTCGCGCTGGCCGGGACGGAAGGTGGCGAAGCCGAACAGGCGCTGCAGGTCCGCCTCCAGCGTGGCCCCGGCGGTGGGGGGGGCGGCGGCGGGGGCAGGGGCCTCGGGAGTGACGGAGCGGCGGGGGCTTTGCGGCTGGGGCTCCTGGGTCGGCACCCGGTCCAGGGCCGCCAGCACCGCCCGGGCGACGTCGCGCCCCACGCCGCTGGCCGGCGGAGGCGGGGCGGGAGGGGCCGGGGCTGGCCGCGCGGGCGGGGGAGCAGCAGCCGCCCGCGCGGCGCGGTCGCGCTCCACGTCGAGCGGCCCCTCCTCGCGGAGGGCGGCGAACAAGGACCCCTGGGCGTGCTCCACGCCGGGAGGATAGCGAGGAGCACCGACGGACTCGGTGGGGTATCCGCCGCTCCGACAACGCCTTGAACCGTCTCCCGCCCCTGGGGGGTTGCCGATCCGGGCCGATGGACGATCGAGATGAGCCTGCGGGTTGCGCTCTCCGGGACCTGGAGTAGTATTTGCGGCCAGTGACGCCCCTGGGGGGCGCGCGAGAGAGCGTACGTCTTATGGCTACCAAGCCCAACGTCCAGGTCGTCGTCAAGAAGGATGAGCCGGTCGAGCGCGCGCTGCGCCGCTTCAAGCGCCTGTGCGAGCGGGCCGGCATCACCAAGATCGTCCGCGCCAAGCGGTACTACGAGAAGCCGAGCGACGTCCGCCGCCGCGAGCTGCGGAAGTCGGAGCGCAACCGGCGCCGCGCCGAGCGGAAGACCGAGGAGCGGATGCGTCGGAAGCTGGACCGGGTGCGGCGCCAGCAGCGCGCCCGCATCAAGGTCGCGGCGCACACCCTGCCGGACGCCGTGGCCGAGGCCATCGCCGCCAGCGAGTCCTAGCGCTCCGGCCGTATGGGCTGGGTCCTGCGCGCCGACTGCGACGCCTGCGGCTACACCCAGCCCGACCTCCGGCTCGGCGCCACCCACACCGAGATCGGGCAGCACGACGTCTGCCATCGCGAGCTGCACCGCGCCACCTGCTGTGGCGCGGTGCACAGCGTTTTGGCCTACATGGGCGCCGGCTACGCCGACTCGGCCTGCGAGCGGTGCGGGCAGCCGCTGCCGCTCGACCCCGCCACCACCCGCTACCGGATCACGACCCTCAAGGGGGAGCGCCTCGAGGGCCACGCCTGCCCGCGCTGCGGCGAGGAGCGGCTCCGTTTCTCCAAGACGGGGAGCTTCGTGTAGAGGCGGGCGACAGGGTCGGCTGCTCACCGGAGGCCACAGGAATACGGAAGATCAACAGGGGAGCAGAGAACAGGAACGAGCGGCGACCCGCTCCCTGCTCTCATTGATGCTCCCTGTTGAAATTCCGTGTTCTCACTCCGCGCGGGGAGCCTCTCCCTCGACCTGCGCCCCCCGCTCCACGCGTGGTATACCTACTCCCCCTCTTCGCCTCCCCGGGGGTCTTCCGTGCACTGGGCCTGGCTGCTCATCTCGCTGCTCGCCTTCTGGGCGGCGCTGTCCGGTGAGCTGCACAACGCGTTCCTGGTCGGTTCGGGCGCGGTGACCTGCATCGCGGTGACCGGCATCGCGGTCCGGGGGGGGCTGATCGTGAGCGACTGGGGCTTCGGCCGGCTCCTGCTGGCGGTCGTGCGCTACCTGCCTTGGCTGCTGCTGCAGATCGTGGCCGCGAACGTGCGCATGATCCGCACCGTGTGGGACCCGACCCTGCCGATCGACCCCCGCTCGGCGACGGTGCCGGTCGAGCTGCACACGCCCACGGGTCGAGCCACCTTCGCCAACTCGATCACCCTCACGCCGGGCACGGTGACCATCGACGCGCCGCCCGAGCAGTTCCTGGTGCACGCCCTGCTGCCCTCCGACGTCGAGGACCTGCTGGCCGGGGACATGCAGCGGCGGGTCGCCGCGCTCGAACCGGGCGCGAAGCGAGAGCGGTAG